>CAIXVE010000027.1 GCA_903922825.1 uncultured Micrococcales bacterium
AACACCATCAACAGTGTTCATAACAAGGTCTAGAACGTAGAACTCGTTATAGAACTCAATGCCAAGCTTGACGCAGTTTTGGTACAAGGTCTGCAAAATCATGTGACCGGTACGGTCAGCTGCATAACAAGATCTTCTAACCGGAGCTTTACCGTGATCACGAGTGTGACCACCGAATCTTCTCTGGTCAATCTTGCCATCAGGTGTTCTGTTGAAAGGCAGACCCATGTTCTCAAGATCAATCACAGCTTGAACAGATTCTTTAGCAAGAATCTCGGCTGCATCCTGGTCAACTAGATAGTCGCCACCTTTAACCGTGTCGAAAGTGTGCCACTCCCAAGAGTCCTCTTCAACGTTTGCTAACGCAGCAGCCATACCACCTTGAGCAGCACCGGTGTGTGAACGGGTAGGGAAAAGCTTAGAGATAACTGCAGTTTTAGCATGAGGTCCCGCTTCGATAGCAGCGCGCATACCGGCACCACCGGCACCAACAATAACGACGTCGTACTGGTAATGGTGAACTTTAACTTCAGACAATTTATTCCTTAGGCCTTACAAACAAGATCAGGTAGGTAGTTGTGAACGTTAGGGTCAATGCAAGGATCGAAAGTTGTAATCACAAGTGTGCCCAAAACAATCAACGTTGCCGCAACCACCCAGAGTGTAATGTTTAGAGTCTTTCTCAACCATTCACGCTCTGAATAGTCGTTAACCAAAGTCCGCATACCGTTGGTGCCGTGAATCAAAGCTAACCACAACAAAATGCCGTCATAAACCTGCCAGAACGGTGATGCCCATTTACCGGCAACGAAAGCAAAGTCGATAGCTTTCACTCCGTGCTCAGGAAGAACAAGGTTCACTGAAAGGTGACCGATGATCATGAAAACAAGAATGAAACCCGAGATACGCATGAAAATCCATGCGCGCTTTTCCCACTGAGCGCCCTTACGAGAGCGAGGGGCATCTGGTTGTTCGATAATAACGGCCATGATTATGCTCCGAAGATGTGCATTAGTTGACGAGGGACAAAACCAGCCATCAGGATGACCCAAATAGCCAAAACAATCCAGAACATCTGGTGCTGGTATTTAGCCCCCTTACGCCAGTAATCAATCAAAATGATTCTGATTCCATTGAAAGCGTGGAACAAGATGGCAGCGACTAGACCGATCTCAGCAATACCGATGATCTCTGTCTTATAAGAAGCAACAACTGAGTTATAGGCCTCTGGGCTAACTCTAACTAGGGCAGTGTCCAGGATGTGAACAAGTAAAAAGAAGTAGATTCCAACACCGGTAATACGGTGCAGAACCCAGGTCCACATGCCTAATTTGCCTCTATATAAGGTGCCGGCAGGTCTCTTTGCCACGAAAATCCTCCTTGATAGGCACCGAAATACGGGCCGCAACACCTTCAATGATAACTGGGGAAGGTTACTAAAAATGCCCAAAATGGCTAACTGGGTTAGGCTTTTCAAGTTATGAATGATCAACGAGAGCCCATGGCTCGCTTTTATTCTGTTATCCCTGCTGGTGGTATCGGAAGTCGCCTATGGCCGCTTTCAAGAGCATCAGCTCCTAAGTTCCTCCACGACCTAACCGGTTCTGGTCAAACACTTTTGCAGGACACAGTTGATCGCCTAACACCACTATCAACCTCAGATCGAATTCTGATTGTTACAGGTGAAGCTCACCGCTCAGCGGTTATGGAGCAGTGCCCAAAACTTGAAACCAAGAACCTGGTTCTTGAACCAAGTCCGAAAGATTCAACTGCAGCCATCGCACTGGCCGCTGCGATTCTGGCTAAGCGTGAACCTGATGTGATTATCGGATCTTTTGCAGCAGACCACGTTATTACCAATGATGAACTTTTCCAGGAAGCAGTTAGAGAAGCTGTTAACGTTGCCGCCACCGGAAAGATCGTAACTATTGGTATTGAACCAACCGAACCTTCAGTTGGGTTTGGTTATATCAAAGCTGGTCTTCGTATTCATGAAGCCCCAACCGCTCGTGAAGTAGTTAAGTTTGTTGAGAAGCCTGAGCTTTCAAGAGCGAAGAAGTATGTGCGATCAGGCAAGTATCTGTGGAACGCAGGAATGTTTATTGCACCTGCATCGTTACTGCTTGAAGTTCTTGAAGACACTGAACCTGAGCTTTATAAGAAAGTCATGATTCTCGCTGAAGCGTGGGGGACCGCTAATCAGCAGAGTGTTTTTGATAATGTTTGGCCGACTCTAAAGAAGATCGCGATTGATTATTCGATTGCTGAACCAGCAGCCGACATAGACCTGGTTGCTGTTGTTCCAGCTAAGTTTGGTTGGCACGATGTTGGAGACTTTGCAGCTATCGCTGAGTTGCAAGCCGATGGTAAACCTAACCATTTGGCTATCTTGGGTGATGTGAAAGTTCTTTCAGATAAGTCAAACGGAATCTTGGTCTCTGAAACCGGAAGGCTTGTTGCGCTAATTGGGTTGGAAGATGTCATCGTTGTTGACACGCCAGATGCACTCTTGGTAACAACAAAGCAACATGCCCAAAGAGTTAAGAACTTGGTGGATTCGCTAAAGACCACCGGCCACAGCGATGTCCTATGACCAAAAGCACCAAAAGATTCATAGCTTTAGGGCTCATCGCAAGCCTAAGTTTATTCTTGAGCTCCTGTGCAACTAACAAACCTTTTAAACCTCCCCACAAAGCAGCAACCTCAGCATGTTTGATAAGTTCTAAGACTGCTTCACCTGGATCGCCAGATAAACAGTTGGCCGCTGATCTAGTTGAAGCTCAAGTTCTTTATGGAATCAAGGTCCGTGAAGTTCTAATACCGGCCGGAGCTAACCTAAAATCAAGGCTGCTAACTGAACTTCAAGCTGGATGTGTTCTTTTGGTCTCTGGTAACACAGGTTATCTAGACGCTCTATCGAGCTTTGCTCGAATCCACAGCAAGATCATGGTTTTATTTGTTGGCGGACAGATTGCCGAGGCAGATCAACCAGGCAATCTGCGCTGGGTGGCAGACAATCCGAATCTAGCGGCCAAGTTAGCCGGCTTTGCAGCAGTTGAAAAAGGTCACGACATCACACTGCTTTATACAGACAAATACGCAAGTTTGAATTCTTTCATTAATGCCTTTATGCAAGGGGTCAAAGCCTCAGAACAGGTCAACGCCAGTGTTCAGGTCAGCATCCAGAAGGTCAGTTCTAAGTCAGCCTTCAAAAATGAAGTAGGCATGCTATCTCGGCCCGCAACTCTGGTTGCCTTAGTTGACTCAAGTTATTTGATGAGCATTGATGACTACACCGGTTTAGAGGTAATAGGGGCAGATACCCAGCTGGGTCAGACTCTGGTCAAATATGACACTCAGGTTTTCGCGTCTACTGAGCGAAAAACCAGCAACTATGTCTTGAGCGCTGTGGCGAGCCTATTGGCTAGAAAAGTTTCAAGTGACCCTAAGTATCGAGTTTCTGGCGGGGTCAATGAACTTAGGGTAACTGGCACCTTTAGCGATCAGCTTCAGGGCTACCTCAACAAACTGACAAATATAACGCCCTGATAAACACATTGGCTTAAGGTCATTTTGGAGCATTAAAGGGGAGTAGTGTCTAGGTGTGTGTGGTTGATGATTGGCATCACCCGAATAAACCAGGAGGAATAAAGTGAACAAAGTTTCACGTAAAGCTCTAGCCGGTATCGCAATGGCAAGCATCAGCTTGCTAGTGCTATCAGGTTGTGCTTCAAAGCCAGGTGCAGGATATACCGAGTGTGGTGTTTCTGACGAAGGTTCATGGACTGACAAGTCATTCAACGAATCTGTAATGGATGGAATGAAGAAGGCTCAGACCGATTTCGGTGTTGACCTAAAGTCTGCAGAGTCAAACTCTTCAAGCGACTTCAAGCCAAACCTAGATGCAATGATCGCAGCAAAGTGTGACATCATCTTCGCAGTTGGATTCAACCTTGTTGACGCAGTTAACACTGCTGCTGAAGCAAACCCAACTCTTCACTTCGTAACTATCGATGGTTGGTCAAATGGCGCAACAAACTTGAAGCCATTCAACTACAACACAGTTGAGTCAGCTTACCTAGCTGGTTACGCTGCAGCTGACTACTCAACCTCAAAGGTTATTGCAACCTACGGTGGTATGCAGATCTCAGCAGTTACCGACTTCATGGACGGTTACTACTACGGTGCACAGGCATGGGCAAAGGACAACGGAACTGCAGTTAAGGTTCTAGGTTGGAACCCAGCTAAGAAGAAGGGTGACTTCATCGGTGGATTCACTCCTAACGACCCAGCTGGAAAGATCATCGCTGCTGGTGACCTAGCTGCTAAGGCTGACGTAATCCTTCCTGTTGGTGGTGACCAGTATGGTGCGCTATCACAGGCAATCAACGAGGCTGGTTCTTCAGCAAAGATGGTTGGTGTCGACAAGGACTGGTCACTTAACCCTGACTACAAGGGACAGATCTTGACTTCTATCATGAAGCTTCTAGGTCAGTCAGTGTATGACTTCGTTAAGGGTGACGCTGTTGACAAGACTGCTTTCGATGGCGCTGCTTACGTAGGTACTCTAAAGAACGCTGGTATTGGTATCACCAAGACTGACTTCATTAGCTCAGCTCTACAGACCAAGCTAGACAGCCTAAAGGCTGGCATCATCGATGGTTCAATCAACCCTCGTGGCTAATTAGTTCCAAGCAGAACTGCCGGGACCTCATAAGTCCCGGCAGTTCTGCTTTAACCAAACCCTTATGAATACTCGGCTAGATTAGTAATAGGGAAGCGCAAAGGAGCCTGAGGTCAAGCATGAAACTTGAGCTAAGAAACATTACTAAGAGTTTTGGCACTTTGGTTGCCAATGACAACATCAGCTTGACTTTAGAGCCAGGTGAGATTCACAGCCTGCTGGGTGAAAACGGTGCTGGTAAATCAACCTTGATGAACGTTCTCTATGGATTACTTCAACCAGACTCAGGTGAAATTCTTATTGATGGTAAGCAGGTTAATTTTGCGTCTCCTGGTGAAGCCATGGCTGCCGGTATTGGAATGGTTCACCAACACTTCATGTTAATTCCGGTTTTTTCTGTCGCTGAGAATGTTGTTTTAGGAAATGAACCCACTGGCAAGCTTGGCCTGCTCGATCTAAATGCTGCTCGAAAACTTGTTAAAGAAATCTCAGATCGTTTTGGTTTCGACATTGACCCTGACGCCAAAGTTGAAGATCTGCCGGTTGGGGCTCAACAAAGAGTTGAAATTATTAAGTCGCTGGCCCGCAATGCGAAAGCTCTTGTTCTTGACGAACCAACTGCAGTTTTAACACCACAAGAAACTGATGAGCTAATGGAAATCATGAGGGGCTTAGCTAAATCAGGAACCTCAATTATTTTCATCACCCACAAACTTCGTGAAGTTCAACAGGTATCTGACCGGATCACAGTTATTCGCCAAGGTAAAGTTGTTGCGACTCCAAGCCCTAAGGCATCAGCCAATGAACTTGCCACACTTATGGTTGGCCGTGAGGTTGACCTTGAGACTAAGCGAAAGCCTGCCAAGCTTGGTGAAGAAAGTTTGGTTGTCAAAGATCTGACCGTGCTTGATGACAGACATCAGCAAATGGTGGATGGAGTTAGCTTCAGCATTCGTAATGGCGAAGTCCTTGCAATCGCAGGTGTTCAAGGCAATGGTCAAACAGAGCTAGCCGAGGCAATTGTCGGTCTTCGCAAGATTCACAGTGGATCAGTTGTGGTTGCCGGCAATGATGTGACCCGAAGTACTGTTCGCGAAGCTTTGGAATCAGGCTTAGGTTATATCCCAGAAGATCGCAAGAAGGATGGTCTAGTAGGCGAGTTCACAATCGCTGAGAATCTCATGCTAGACGGATCTTTCACAGCTCCTTTTGCTAAAGGTGTTCAGATTGATTTTGCTAAGCGTGATGAAATCGCTAATAACTTGATTGAAGAATTCGATATCCGAACCCAATCAGCCGAAACTTTAGCTAAACAGCTCTCCGGTGGTAATCAGCAAAAGGTTGTTGTTGCCAGAGAATTGGGACGTGAACTCAAGGTTTTAGTAGCTTCCCAACCAACTCGAGGTGTTGACGTTGGTTCTATCGAATTCATTCACGAGCAGATTATTGAAGCTAGAGATTCAGGGAAGTCGGTTTTGATTATCTCTACCGAACTGGACGAAGTTTTAGCTTTGGCTGACCGAATTGCAGTTATGTATCGCGGGAAGATCGTTGGAATCGTTGATGGTAAGACCAGCAGAGAGAAGCTGGGCAAGATGATGGCAGGTATCGCGGCATGAGTAAGAAAAAAGAAATAGTTGCTCTTCCAGAATCTAAAGTGCAGAGTGTTCTGCAAGAGATCATGTCTGGTGACCCAGTAAGAATTGCGCTTTCTATCCTTCTTGGATTCTTTATCGGAGCCATCTTCATGGTGGTATTCAATACTCAAGTAGTAAACGCTTGGTCGAATTTTGGTGCAGATCCAGGTCTTGCTTTTTCTTCAGTCTGGTGGACTATTCAGGATGGTTATGGGGCGTTGTTTAATGGCTCTATTTTTGACACCACCTCCGGTAATTTTCTAGATGGTATTCGCCCGCTCACTGAGACACTCAGATTTGCAGCTCCGCTAATCATGGCGGGTTTGGGTGTTGCTTTGACTTTCCGGGTTGGGCTATTCAACATTGGTGCAACCGGTCAGATCATGATGGGTCTAGCTGGCGCTACATTTGTTTCCACTCGACTTCACATGCCTATGGTCATCCACATGATTGTTGCAGTTATCGCAGCGGTCGCTGCTGCTGCAGTATGGGGAATGATTGTTGGAATCTTGAAAGCTCGAACCGGAGCTAATGAAGTCATTGTGACCATTATGTTGAACTATGTTGCAACAGCACTCTTCACTTTCTTCCTCCGTCAACCCGGTTTACTTTTGGAATCAAACGGCGGTGGAACTCCTAAATCAGATCACCCAGATTCAACGGCGATGTTAGGGAGTTTGTTTGGATCAGGTTTCAACCTTCACTACGGAGTTTTCCTTGCTGTGATTGCCGTTGCTTTCTATTGGTGGTTGATGGAACGATCAACCTTTGGTTTCCGTTTCCGCATGGTTGGACATAACCCTTCAGCTGCTAGAGCTGCCGGTATCAAAGTTGAGAACACTTTCGTCTGGGCGCTTGCGTTATCTGCCGGCTTTGC
The DNA here is from genome assembly GCA_903922825.1 of uncultured Micrococcales bacterium. Lineage (GTDB taxonomy): Bacteria > Actinomycetota > Actinomycetes > Actinomycetales > Microbacteriaceae > Rhodoluna. Next base: position 7,199 of record CAIXVE010000027.1, read on the forward strand.
AGGTCTTGCAGCGGCCAACCAAGGTTTGAGCCTTGATGGTGGTCTGACAACCAGCATCGAAGCGGGTATTGGTTTTGACGCGATCACTGTGGCGCTGCTTGGTGGTTCTCGAGCCGGTGGGGTCGTTATGGCTGGTTTACTCTTTGGTGCTTTCGAAGCAGGTTCAGCATCCATGCAGGTCGCTGGTGTTTCACCAGAGGTTCTTGGTGTCGTGAAAGCATTGATTGTTTTGTTCATCGCAGCCCCTCCAATTATTAGAGCAATCTATCGTTTGCCTAAACCAAAACCTAAGGTCTTAGAACCTGTCAAGCACAGCGCGAAGGTGAGTAAGTAATCATGAGCAAAATTGAAGTCACCCCAGGGATGTTCTCCAAGGTTGAAGTTAAGCCAAGTCTTAAAACCACAATCACTATGGCTATCACTGGTCTAGTTGTTTTGGTAGCTTTCGGAATCTTTGGCAAATCAGGCGATGTCATGTTTGTCTGGAGCGATAGCCGAGAAAGCCTTCAATTACCCCACTGGATAGTTAACTCAATGGTGCTCTGCACAGTTGTTGGTGTGCTGTTATTAGCAATGGCAACTGCAGCTTTCTTCTATAGAAGACTGAATAAGAAATCACCAGCGTGGCTTGTGATCATCTTTGGTTTGTTTGCAATCATGGCACTTTTAGGTTGGCTAGCAACTGGGGCATCACAAGGTGTTCAGATGGTGTTTATCTTGAGCAACACTTTGGTATTTGCTATCCCGCTTATCTTTGGTGGTATGGCAGGCATCATGTCTGAGCGAGCTGGTGTTGTGAATATTGCCATCGAAGGACAATTACTTACCGGTGCGTTTGTTTCCTCAGTGGTTGGAACCATGACTCATAACCTCTACCTTGGTATGGTGACTGCGATGATTGCATCGGGAATCTTGTCAATGGTTCTAGCTTCACTAGCCATCAAGTATCTAGTGGATCAGATTATTATCGGTGTGCTTTTGAACGTGCTGGTTATTGGTATTACTAACTTCTTGCACTCAGTTTGGCTAAACAATGACAGTTCACATCTAAACTTCCCAGGAACTTTTGACCGAATTGCAATTCCATTGCTTTCAGATATTCCTGTTCTAGGGCAGGTGTTATTCAACAACAGAATTACTGTTTATCTGATGTTCCTAATCGTTCCAACCCTTTGGTATGTTCTTTTCAAAACCAAACTTGGACTTCGTGCTCGTGCAGTTGGTGAACACCCGTTAGCTGCTGACACTGTTGGTATCAACGTTGGTAGAACAAGATTCTGGTGGGTCACTCTAGGTGGAATGATTGCAGGTCTTGGTGGAGCTGCACTAACTATTGGCAACGTAGGCTCTTTCGGCCGCGAGATGAGCGGTGGTCAAGGCTTTATCGCTTTGGCTGTGGTCATTCTTGGACGCTGGCAACCGATTTATGTGACCCTTTCAGCACTGCTGTTTGGTTTCACTATTGTGCTTAGAGTTTGGGCAAACCAAGTTTCACCTGGTGTTCCATTCGACATCATCACCATGGTTCCTTACCTAGTTACCTTGGTTGCGGTTGCCGGTTTTGCTGGCAGGGTGAGAGCACCGGCTGCTGATGGTCAACCCTATACAAAGGAATAGACATGGAAATTAACTGGGAAGAGCTAAAGCTTAAAGCTATTGAAGCTATGAAAAATGCCTATGCACCTTATAGTCATTTTCCGGTTGGTGCTGCTGCGTTAGTTGATGATGGTCGAATCGTTTCTGGTTGCAATGTTGAAAATGCCAGCTATGGCCTTGGTCTGTGTGCTGAATGTGGTTTGGTTAGCAATCTCAATATGACCGGTGGAGGCAAACTCGTTGCTTTCTATTGTGTTGACGGCAACAACAATGTTTTGATGCCATGTGGTCGCTGTCGTCAGCTGTTGTTTGAGTTCTCTCAGCCTGGAATGCTGTTGCAAACAGTTTCTGGAATAAAGACCATTGAAGAAGTTTTGCCTGATGCTTTTGGTCCTAGAGATCTTGAAACTGGCTTCGGCAACGATAAAAGAGGTTAGAGATGGCTAAAGAGTTTTCAGCAGTTGAACTGATCATTGCTAAACGTGAAAAGAATGAACTAAGCACAGAGCAAATTCAATGGCTAGTTAATAACTACACCTCCGGTGTTGTTGCCGATGAGCAGATGTCTGCGATGGCCATGGCTATTTTGCTAAACGGCATGAACAGAAGAGAAATCAAAGATCTAACTTTGGCGATGATTGAAACTGGGGAACGCCTAAACTACAGTGACCTGCCTATGCCAACCGCTGATAAGCATTCAACCGGTGGTGTTGGAGACAAGATCACTTTGATGGTGGCTCCTTTAGTTGCGGTCTTTGGAGTTGCTGTTCCGCAGTTATCAGGTCGAGGTCTGGGTCACACTGGTGGAACATTAGACAAGATGGAAGCGATCCCTGGTTGGCAGGCTAATTTATCTAATCAACAGATGCATGACCAGCTAGCCAAAGTTGGTGCTGTGGTTTGTGCTGCCGGAAGTGGTTTAGCCCCTGCAGATAAGAAGCTCTATGCCCTAAGAGATGTGACTGGAACCGTTGAAGCCATTCCTTTGATTGCAAGTTCCATTATGAGTAAGAAGATCGCTGAAGGGACCTCAGCCCTCGTTTTGGATGTGAAGGTTGGTTCTGGAGCTTTCATGAAGACCCAGGAAAGAGCAACTGAGTTAGCTCAGGTGCTAACCCAACTAGGCCAGGATGCTGGTGTGAAGACTTCAGCACTGCTGACTGATATGTCAACGCCGCTGGGTTTGAAGATCGGTAACTCTTTGGAAGTTGAAGAAGCAGTTGAAGTTCTAGCTGGTGGTGGTCCTAAAGATGTTGTTGAGATCACGATTGCTTTAGCTCAAGAGATGCTTCGCCTAACTGGAAAATCAGATGTTGATGTTGCAGCTGCTTTGAACGATGGGCGCGCGATGGATAAGTGGCGTGAGATGATTAGTGCTCAATCCGGTGATCCAGATGGAGCACTACCTAAGGCTAAACACGAAGAGACTATCTATGCTGAGGAGTCAGGTTATCTAAATACCTTGGATGCTCTTGCAGTTGGAACTGCATCATGGCGTCTAGGGGCCGGTAGAGCTAGAAAAGAAGATCCAGTTCAGTTTGGCGCTGGAGTTATTCTTAATGCTCAACGCGGAGCTAAGGTTGAGAAGGGCCAGCCGCTGCTAACTCTTTTCACTGATGAACCCGAACGATTTGAAAGAGCTAAAGATGCTTTGGTTGGTGGAATTAAGATTGAAACTAGTGTTTCAAGCCAACCGAAACTCATCCTTGACCATATCAAGAACTAACTGAAAGTAATAATGAACATTCGTAAACTCCCTAAAGTTTCTTTGCATGACCATTTAGATGGTGGATTGCGTCCAGCAACCATCATCGAGTTAGCAAATGAGATAGGTCACAAATTACCTAAGAATGACCCTGAAGAACTTAGAGCTTGGTTCTTAGATTCTTGTGATTCAGGTTCTCTGGTTGACTATCTAGAAACTTTTGTTCACACCACTGCTGTTATGCAAACCAAAGAGGGTCTTATCCGAGTTGCTCGTGAGTTTGCTTTGGATCTTGCTAAAGATGGGGTTATTTATGGTGAGGTTCGTTGGGCACCAGAGCAGCATCTATCCAATGGTTTAACGCTTGACCAAGTTGTTGAATATGTTGAGGAAGGTCTCTCGCAGGCTCGAGAAGAAGTTCGCAAGAATGGCGGCTATCTGCAAACAGGTCAGCTAATTACCGCAATGCGGCAAAATGATCGTGCTCAAGAGATAGCCGAGTTAGCTGTTCGTCATCGTGAGAAGGGTTGTGTTGGGTTTGACTATGCCGGACCGGAAGCTGGTTTCAGTCCAAGCCGTCACGCCAGTGCTTTCAGATGGCTCAATGAGCAGCTAATGCCGGTTACCCTGCACGCAGGTGAAGCAGACGGCAAAGATTCCATCAGAGATGCCATCGTTGATGGCAGAACTTTGCGCCTAGGTCACGGTGTTCGCATCATCGAGGATGTTTTCGTGAACGCTGAAGATTCAAACCAGTATGCCTTCGGTGAAGTTGCAACCTGGGTCCTTGAGCGCGGTATTGCCTTGGAACTTAGCCCATCATCAAACCTGCAGACTGGCGCTATTCCAGGTGTTGAGAATCCAACTATGAGTGATCACCCATTTGATGAGCTTTACCGTCTTGGCTTCAACGTCACAGTGAATACCGATAACCGTCTAATGAGTGGAACATCGATAACTCGTGAACTTGAATTACTAACCGAAACCTTCGGTTATGACATTGAAGATTTAGAACTGTTCCAGTTGAATGCAGCTAATGCCGCCTTTATCGACATGGACATTAGATCTGAGATTATGGACAGAATCACAGAAGGTTTCGCGAAAGCGTAACTTTATGTTTGAACTTCTCGATGCAGCTCTAGGTGAAGGCTCAATCCTTCTTAATCAAGAGGCATCAACCGTCGCTGAATGTTTCACATTAGCTGGCAATGCTTTAGAAGTTAGCGGTAGAACCACACCTGAATACACTTTCGAGATGATTGAAGTTTTTAACGAGCTTGGGCCCTATATGGTGATTGCCCCAAATATTGCTTTAGCCCATGCAAGACCAGGTAGCAATGTGATTAGCACAGGCTTATCTCTTGTTACTTTGAATAAACCAGTTGAATTTGGTAGCAAGAAGTTTGATCCGGTGAATATAGTTATAGGTTTAGCTGCAGTTGATCATGATGCACATATCGATCTGATGGCAGAGCTAAGTGAGTTCTTCATGAACGTAACAAATGTTAACTTCTTATTACAAGCTGACGAAGTTGGGAATGTGAGAGCTTTATTTCGTTAGGCTCAAAGCGTGAAGATTATTGCGGTTTGCGGAATGGGCATCGGTTCATCCATCTCTTTGAAGATGAATGCCGAGAAGGCTCTTGAAGCGCTCGGCATCAAAGCAGAAGTTGAAGCTCTAGATCTTAGAAAAGCCCAAAACGAGGGGCATTCAGCAGATATCATCCTCACCACCGATGATTTGATTCCTTTGCTCCAAGAACTGCCAGGCAAACTAGTTGAAATCACCTATGTTTGGGATTTAGCTGAGATTCGCGAGAAGCTCGCTAGCGCTCTGGGTCAATGATCCAAGCTTGCTCTTAGCCTCATTAGAGCTTGAGCCAACTACCTGCAGATAGCACTTCAACTTAGGTTCAGTTCCGCTAGGTCGAATTATCACCCTGGAACCATCCGCTAAATCAAAGCGAAGACCATCCGTTGGTGGCAATCCATTAGCACCATTAGCTAGGTCAGTCAGGTTAGCGGTAATGCCATTTAGTTCAGTTGGGGGAGTAATGCGAAGAGAATTCATAATCTTAGAGATTATGGTCAGATCGGTAACCCGAATAGAGATCTGGCCGGTTCCGTAATGGCCGTATCTATCGCCTAGCTCGTCAAGCAGGTCCAATAAAGTTTTGCCTTTGACGGCTTCTTGGTTAGCGATGTTGGCAATTAGTAATGCTGCACTGATGCCATCTTTATCTGAAACATGATCTGGGTCAATGCAATAACCAAGTGCTTCTTCGAAACCGAAGATTAGGTTCGGGACTTTACTAATCCACTTAAAACCAGTCAAAGTCTCAACAAAGCTCAAACCGTGTTCTTTGGCAACCGCTTTCAAAGAAGAACAAGAAACGATGCTGCAAGCAAGTGTTCCTGAAGTGTTTGTTGAGGCTATGTGATCAGCGAGGATTAGTCCAATCTGGTCACCCGTTAGACGTTGATACTGACCATCAATCTTGAGCGCAACTGCTAAGCGGTCAGCATCCGGGTCGTTAGCGAGAATGAGATCTGCATCGACTTCTGCTGCTTTGGCGAAGGAGAGATCCATAGCCCCAGGTTCTTCAGGGTTAGGAAATGAAACTGTTGGGAAACTTCCATCCGGTTGAATCTGCTCTGCAACTGGAATCAAAGGATTGAAACCGGCCTTAATAAACAAAGGTTCAACACTTGCCCAACCCACGCCGTGCATGGCGGTATAGACAATCTTGAGTGAACTGTTGGAAACAGTTCCTGAAGACTTTAGAACACTTTGCTCGTAAGCTGCTCTAATCTCGTCACCAATAAGTTCGTAGCTTGATGATTTAGGCAGAGATTGAAAGGTTTCATCTCTAGCAACATCTAGGATGTGTTCTTGAATTTCAGCATCAACGGGGGAGATGATTTGTGAGCCGTGGAAATCATCACCTAGGTAGACTTTGTAACCGTTATCTCTAGGCGGGTTATGTGATGCGGTTACCATGATTCCAGCTGAAAGGTGTAGGTATCTGGTCGCAAAAGAAATCAACGGGGTTGGGCACATTTGATCTAATAGGTAAACCTTTAGACCCAAACCGCTAAGGATCTCAGCAGAATCTTTAGCGAAGATGTCGCTGTTCACTCGACCATCAAAGCCAATGACAACCGATTTGCCGGGACCTAAATACTTACCTATACCAGCAGCTGCCTGAGCGACCAAAACGCGGTTCATTCTGTTTGAACCAGCGCCTAGTTCACCGCGTAAACCTGCAGTTCCAAATTCAAGCCTTGAGCTAAATCTTGATTCAAGTTCAGTTAGATCTTTTGCATCAATCAGGTTTTGTAATTCGGTTTTGGTAACCGGATCTGGATCCTGGTCAGCCCAATCCTGAGCGATAGAAAGTAGATCGGACATAAGTGCTATAGCTTGGCGATGATCTGAGCTAGCAGTGCACTGATACGAGGTTCTGCTTCTTTACCGGCAGCTAGAACTTCAGTGTGACTTAGTGGCTCAGAAGAAATACCAGCAGCCAGGTTAGTTGAGAGCGATAGTCCTAGAACTTCAAGACCTGATTGTCTTGCTGCAATAGCTTCTAATGCGGTGGACATACCAACGATGTGAGCACCCATGGTTTTAGCCATTTGAACTTCTGCGGGAGTTTCATAGTGTGGTCCACGGAATTGCATATAGACACCTTCATCTAATGAAGAGTCAACAGTTCTAGCAACATCCCTGAGACGCTTTGAATACAAATCAGTGAGGTCAACAAAGTTAGCTCCCTCAATAGGGCTAGCTGAAGTGAAGTTAATGTGATCACTAATCAGAACTGGGGTTCCTGGTTCCCAAGAGGTCTTGATACCACCGGCACCGTTAGTCAAAATCATGGTGGAACATCCAGCTGCTGCTGCGGTCCTCACACCGTGAACGACGCGTCTAACGCCATGACCTTCATAGAAGTGTGTTCTAGCGCCAAGTACTAAAGCATGTTTACCTGAAGGGAGGGCTATGGATCTGATGGTTGAGATGTGGCCAACGATGTGGCTCATGCTGAAACCTGGAATTTCGGAGGCTGGGATGGTGGCTATGGTTTCACCGATCAGGTCAGCAGCTTTTGCCCAACCTGAACCTAAAGTGAGGGCGATATCGTGCTTCTCGACACCTGATTTTTCAGCGATAACAGCTGCCGCCAGCTTAGCGATTTCGAAAGGATCCGCCTTTGGATCGTCCAATGGATTGCTCATAATGTGA
>CAIXVE010000028.1 GCA_903922825.1 uncultured Micrococcales bacterium
CAAGCGGTTTAGAGCTTGAAGTGACCCTGGCTAAGGGTGAGATCAAGGCAACAGCCAAATAAGCAACTATTAAACTGGAGTAACAATGACTGAAACCAACAAAGACATCGAAACCATGACCTACGAGCAGGCTCGTGATGAGCTAACCAAGGTATTAGGTCAGCTTGAAGCAGGCTCAGTCACTTTAGATCAGTCAATGGCGTTATGGCAACGCGGTGAACTGCTTGCTCAGAAGTGTGAAGAGTGGCTTTCTGGTGCAAGAGCCAAACTTGAAGCAGTGCTAAAAGAAAAGAAGGGCTAAGCCTTTGAGTGATTCAGCAGCTAGACACAGAGCACGTCAGACAGTAATTAACCTCGTTCTTGCTCTGGCAGCCTGTGTTGCTTTAGTTGTTGTGATCACTGTCACCCTTCCTCGAAATGAATCAAACCGTGTCCAAGCCGTTGACTACTCATCGGTTGTCACACAAGCTGCTACCTCATCAAAGCTTGAGCTTGTTAATGTGAAACTGCCAAACAATTGGTGGTGCAATCAAGCGGCCCTCACCACAAACAACATTGACACGGTTCCTGTTTTCAAAGCGGGATTTGTTGGTTCCGATACCAAATACATCGGCTATACCCAAGCACTGAACGCTAACCCAACCTGGTTAGCGTTAGGTCTAAACGGAATGACTCAAACCGGAGCTAAGACCTACGGTATTCATTCTTGGGATATCTATGAGTCTGTTGTGAAACATGATCCTAAGAAGACCATGGATTATGTGATGGTTCTGAAATACACCTCAAAAACTTCTAACGAGAACTACATTCTTCTCTACGGTGTTGCAGAACCTTCAGAGTTTGATTTCTTCGCTAAACAGATAACCACTCAAGCTTGGTCAGGAGTGACAATAATTGACTAGTCGACCGCAGAACCCTAAAGATGCCTGGCAAGCAATAGTTGAAGGTAATCACCGCTTTGTTACCGGCTCCCCTGCTCACCCAAGACAAGATGTTGATCACAGAGCCGAGCAAGCTCTAGGTCAAAAGCCTTTCGCTGCTTTGTTTGGTTGTGCTGATAGTCGTCTTTCAGCTGAAATCATCTTTGATGTTGGTTTAGGCGATTTGTTTGTGGTTCGTAATGCCGGTCAGGTCATTGCTGAAACCATTCTTGGTTCATTGGAATATGCAGTTGAGGTTTTAGGTGTTCCGCTGATTTTGGTTCTAGGCCACGATGAGTGTGGTGCGATTAGAGCAACTATGGATGCCACCGAAGGCAAGATGATGGCAACCGGTGAGTTCATTCATAACCTGGTTGAAAGACTCGCTCCAACTGTCACCGAAGCTCAAGCTAATGGCTTTACCGAAATAGATCAGATTACCGATTTACACATCAGAGACACCATCAATGAACTGATTGCCCGCTCTGCATTAATCAGAGACCGGGTTGAGTCGGGTAAATTGGCTGTGGTTGGTGCTAATTACCGTCTTGCTTTAGGTGAAATTCACCCGCTGGTGACTATTGGCAACATCGAGGATAAGGATAACTAGGCATGGAATACCGCATCGAACACGACACCATGGGTGAAGTTCAGGTCCCTGTTAACGCCCTATACGCAGCCCAGACTGCTCGTGCAGTTGAGAACTTCCCTATTTCTGGAACTACGCTAGAGCGAGCACATATCGCCTCGCTAGCCCAGATCAAGAAATCTGCCGCTATGGCTAATGCCAAACTAGGTGTTTTATCTCAAGAGATAGCTGACGCTATTGCTAAGGCTGCTGATGAGGTTATTTCAGGTAAGCATGATGGTGAATTCCCGGTAGACATTTTCCAGACCGGTTCAGGAACCTCTTCAAACATGAATATGAATGAAGTTCTAGCAACTATAGCCAGTTCACATTTAGGTAGCAAAGTTCACCCTAATGACCATGTGAACGCTTCACAGTCATCTAACGATGTTTTCCCAACCTCAGTGCACGTTGCTGTGACATCAGCACTAATCAACGACCTGCTACCATCTCTTGAACACCTAGCTAAAGAACTAGAAGTTAAAGAAGTTGCTTGGGCAACTGTAGTGAAAGCTGGTCGAACACACCTGATGGATGCAACACCGGTAACCCTAGGTCAAGAGTTCGGTGGTTACGCAGCACAAATTCGTTACGGCATGGAAAGAATCAATGCTGCTATCCCACGTGTTGCTGAAGTTCCGCTAGGTGGAACAGCAGTTGGAACCGGAATCAATACCCCTAAAGGTTTCCCTCAAGAAGTTATTTCACTTCTAGCTAAAGAAACCAAACTTCCTATCACAGAAGCTAGAAACCACTTTGAAGCTCAAGGAGCTAGAGACTCACTGGTTGAAGCTTCAGGTGCTCTAAGAACTCTTGCCGTTAGCGTTACCAAGATTTGTAATGACCTTCGTTGGATGGGTTCAGGACCTAATGCCGGTATCGGTGAATTAGCTATCCCTGATCTTCAACCAGGTTCATCAATTATGCCTGGCAAAGTAAACCCAGTTATTCCAGAAGCTGTAATGATGGTGGTTGCCAGAGTAATAGGTAACGATGCAGCAGTTGCATGGTCTGGTGCAACAGGCAACTTTGAACTAAACGTAGCCATTCCAGTTATGGGTAATTCACTACTGGAATCAATCAGATTACTTTCAAACTCACTGAGACTACTTGCAGATAAAACCATCAATGGTCTTGAAGCTAACGTCGAAAGAGCGAGAGCGCTAGCTGAATCAAGCCCATCGATAGTCACACCGCTAAATAAATACATCGGCTACGAATCAGCAGCCAAGATCGCTAAACATGCAGTGAAGAAAGGCCTCACCATCCGTGAAGCAACCATCGAACTCGGCTACGTCGACAACGAGAAGCTAACCCTAGAACAACTAGATAAAGCTCTAGATGTTCTATCGATGACTAAACCTAATTAAGCAGTTGCCAGGCTAAAGAACCAAAACAACTTAGAAGTAAATAGGGTCCTAGCGGAATGCTGGACCCTATTTTTACTTTCCCCCTGGCTAGTTGAATGCAGATCACTAGGAATGCTAAAACAAAGGCTAGCCCGATGCTTATTACAGGTAATAGTGGTGCGAAGAATCCTAGGACTAAAGCAATGCCTGTTCCGAGTTTCACATCCCCCATGCCTAGAAGGTCAAAGTAGTTGGCTACTAAGCCAACAATGAATGTTGCTAGGGCTAGAGCAACTGCTGAGATAAGTGGGACCCAGTCAGCCTCAATGGTTGTGGCGACTGTTTGAGCTAAGAGAGCTATCGGGAAGACAGGCAAGACCAACCTGTTGGGAAGACGATGCTCTCTTAGGTCTATGACAGTTAATGGCGTTGCCACTGCTACCAAATAC
>CAIXVE010000029.1 GCA_903922825.1 uncultured Micrococcales bacterium
AACTAAGTTCACAGGTTACGACGAGCTGGTTTCCGAAGGTAAAGTTCTTGGTCTGATTCAAGAAGGCGAACAAGTTGGTTCAATCAAGACAGGAGTCACTGCTGATCTAATTCTTGACACGACAAGTTTCTATGCCGAATCCGGTGGTCAAACTGCGGATGCTGGAATCATTTATGGCGATGGCTTCGAACTAGAAGTCCTCGATGTTCAAAAACCTGTGAAGGGTTTAGTTTCTCACCGCGTTTTAGTGCGTAAAGGTGAATTATCAACCGGTGCAAAGGTTGTTACCTCAGTGGATCCAGACTGGAGATTGGGAGCGGCTCAGGCACACTCAGCTACACACGTAGTTCACGCTGCTTTGAGACAAGTTCTAGGGCCAACAGCCCTTCAGTCAGGTTCGCTCAATAAGCCTGGATACATGCGTCTCGACTTTTCTTGGAATCAGGCTCTATCGGCCGAAACTAAATCAGAAATTGAGGAAGTTACCAATCTTGCTATCCGTCAGGATTTAGCGGTGAGCGCTCAGTTCATGTCACTTCCAGAAGCTAAAGCCTGGGGAGCGGTAGCTCTTTTCGGTGAGACTTACGATGAGAGCGTCCGCGTGATTGAAGTTGGCGGACCCTGGTCGAGAGAACTTTGTGGTGGAACGCACGTGTCGAGGTCTTCACAAATAGGTTTAGTGTCGCTTACCAACGAATCCTCCGTTGGATCCGGCTCAAGAAGAATAGAAGCTTCGGTTGGAATTGAAGCTTTCCGAGCATTGACTCAGGAACGCATTCTTTTGCATCAAATAGCAGAGCAGCTAAAGACCTCGCCGCTTGGCGCAGCAGAACGCCTAGAGCTTATTCTGAGTGAGTTGAAGGAAGCACAAAAGAAGCTATCGGCAGCTCAAGGTGCAGCTCTGGCTGAACTTGTGCCATCAATTGTCGCTGAGAGTGCTGTTATTGGACAGACCAAGCTAATTGCAAAAGTCATCAAGGATGTGTCAAGTTCTGAGGCTCTGCGAGATCTAGTAATCAAGGTCAGAGATAGAGTCATTGGCGAATCAGCAATAGTTGCGTTGTTTGCTGAAATCGATGCTAAACCGGTGATAATAATTGCAGCCACTGCATCTGCTCAAGGTAACGGCTTGAAGGCTGGCGAGTTAGTGAGATCTGCTTCTGCGGTATTAGGCGGTGGCGGTGGCGGTAAAGCGGACCTGGCCCAAGGTGGCGGAGTGGATGCATCTAAGTTTGAAGCAGCAATTATGACCATCAAAGAAAGCATCAGCTAGTTGCTTCGCACTGGTCGCCGACTTGCCGTTGACGTGGGTCAAGCGCGCATAGGCCTCGCGATTTCTGATTTTCATGCAATTCTCGCAAGCCCCTTGTTAACAGTGAGTAGAGCGGAAAGCCTAGAAGAATCGGTTGCTTTAGTATTAGCCGCTGGCTCCGAATCAGGCGATTTACTAGAGATTTATGTCGGCATACCAATCAATCTCAAAGGCGAGAGCACTGCCTCTACGAAGGACGCATTTGAATTTGCTCAACTGTTGCAAGGCGAAACCAATGTTCCAGTGTTGCTGATCGATGAGCGGCTCACCACAAGCATTGCCAATCAGCAGCTAAAAGAAATTGGAAAGTCTCAGCGTGACGCTCGTAGCACAATTGATCAGATGGCAGCTGTGGCGATTCTGGAATACGCTTTTCAAGTAGAGACAAACACCGGCAATCAGCCTGGTGTCAGTTTGGAAGAGTGGAGAGCCACGTATGAGTGAATTCGAACCACAGACTAGACGCAGTCTCCGAAAATCCAAGAGACCAAGAAACCTTCTAATTGTTGGTCTAGTTCTTGTCTTGTTGTTAGGTGTTGGTTATGTAAATAGGTCTGCAATTCGTGGCTTGTATGACAGCATAAGCGGTCAAGAGTATTCAGGAAATGGAAGCGGTAACGTTTCGTTTAAGGTTAGTGAAGGCGATTCAGGAGCTATTGTTGCTAAACACCTTGCCGCTGAAGGAATAACCAAAAGTTCTTCATCAACTTACAGACATATTCTTGCGGCTAATCCAACATTCTTTCCTGGTACATATTCACTTCCAAAGCAAATCAGCAGTGACCGCGCCATTGAATTACTAACCAATCCAGCAAACCAAATCACTAACCGCATCACAATTCCTGAAGGATTCAGGTTGGTGGATATCTTTAAACGGTTAGCTAGTAAGACTTCTTACACTGTTACCGATTTTGAGACGGCAGCTAACGACCTTTCTCAATTTGATCTACCTAAAACTGCTCCATCATTGGAGGGATATTTATTCCCTGCAACTTATTCATTTGACCCTTCGCTAACACCTACGGACATCCTAAAAACCATGGTCCACCGAATGAAGGAAGAGTTATCAAATAAGGGGATTGCAAGGAAAGATTGGCAGAGCACCCTAACCTTGGCTTCGATAGTTCAGCGTGAAGCCAGACTGCATGACGACTTTTATAGAGTTGCTCGTGTCTTCAAAAACCGACTAGCCATAAACATGCCATTGCAATCCTGCGCCACTGCCTCCTACGGTGTTGGAACCTTCTCTATCATCGTGACGAATAAGATCTTGAACAATGACAATCCTTACAACACCTACAAATATGCAGGATTACCAAAGGGTCCGATAGCAGCTCCAGGTTCACTAGCTCTCGATGCAGTTCTTCATCCTGCAGATGGTAGCTGGCTTTATTTCGTCACATGGAATTTGAAGACTGGTGAAACTATTTTCAGCGACACTTATGCTCAGCATCTTGCTGGTGTGAAGAAATGGGATAACTGGATGGCAGAGAACCCTGGTTGGAATGGCTAGTAAAAAGTTTGCTGTTTTAGGTGACCCAATCAACCACAGCCTGAGTCCTGTCATTCACAATGCCGCATACAAGATTCTTGGTCTGGATTGGAGCTACGAGGCAATCCAAGTACCAAAAGGCTCTCTAACTGAATTTCTTGCCTCGAGTGACTTCGATGGCTTTAGCGTGACCATGCCACTGAAGTACGAGGCGGCAATAATTGGAAATCAGAAAGACCAACTAGTTTCACTAACTGGTGTCGCTAACACACTCATCAGAAGCGATTTGGGCTGGAGTGCATACAACACTGATGTCTTTGGAATAGAACAAGCCTTAGCCGATGTGCTCAGGAAACCGATTGAAGTTGTTGCCATTCTAGGAGCTGGTGCGACGGCTAAATCAGCGCTAACTGCCATTGCAAAGGTTAAACCTCATTCACTTTTCGACATTTATGTGAGAGACACATCCAAGGTGAACGATCTGTTAGATCT
>CAIXVE010000030.1 GCA_903922825.1 uncultured Micrococcales bacterium
AACGGTTCTAGTTTCAGAAAGCGAACAACGAGTTGACGTTGAACTTGTTAAGAAAGATCCAAAGCTAGGCGACAAGATCCAGTTTTACTATGTAGCTCCTAGAGGATCTTTTGTTACCGGGGTTATCGCTAAAGCAGATATTCCTAAAGGCTACAACGACCAGGTATCTAGCACACCATGGTACCTTTCACTTCTTGGATCAATCTTCCCGTTCCTTATCGTCTTCGGTCTTATCTATTTCATGATGTCTTCTGCGCAAAGCGGAAACAACAAGGCAATGCAATTTGGTAAGTCAAGAGCAAAGCTTTATAACAAGGACATGCCTAAGGTCACCTTCGCTGATGTTGCTGGTGTTGATGAAGCGATTGAAGAACTTGAAGAGATTAAAGAATTCTTAAAGGAACCACAAAAGTTCCAAGCCGTTGGAGCAAAGATTCCTCGTGGTGTTTTGCTTTATGGCCCTCCGGGAACTGGTAAGACTTTGCTTGCTAAAGCTGTTGCTGGTGAAGCTGGCGTTCCTTTCTTCACTATTTCAGGTTCTGACTTTGTTGAAATGTTTGTTGGTGTGGGTGCCTCTCGTGTTCGTGATCTATTCGAACAAGCTAAAGCTGCTGCACCTGCAATTATCTTCGTAGATGAAATCGATGCTGTAGGTCGTCACCGTGGTGCTGGTATCGGTGGCGGTAATGATGAGCGTGAACAAACACTTAACCAGTTGCTAGTTGAGATGGATGGTTTTGATTCAAAGACCAACGTAATTCTTATTGCTGCAACTAACCGACCAGATATTTTGGACCCAGCTCTTTTGCGCCCTGGTCGTTTTGATCGTCAGGTTGGTGTTTCAGCACCTGACCTAATTGGTCGCGAGCAGATTCTTAAAGTTCACTCAAAGGGTAAGCCAGTTGCATCTGATGTTGACATGGCAACTGTTGCTAGAAGAACTCCTGGTTTCACCGGTGCTGATCTAGCGAACGTGCTGAATGAAGCAGCATTGCTAACTGCAAGAACTAATCAGAAGAAAATCACTAATGAAATTCTTGACGAGTCAATCGATCGTGTTATCGGAGGACCTGCAAAGAAGACTCGTTTGATGAAAGATGATGAGCGTCTAAACACCGCATATCACGAAGCTGGTCACGCTCTAGTGGCAGCCTCTTTGAACAACAGCGATCCAGTTTCAAAAGTCACTATCTTGCCTCGAGGCCGTGCCCTTGGATACACCATGGTCTTACCTCTTGAAGATCGTTATTCAGTGACTCGTAACCAGCTACTAGACCAGATTGCTTACGCAATGGGTGGCCGTGTGGCTGAGGAAATCATCTATGGTGACCCAACAACTGGTGCATCTAATGACTTTGAGAAAGCAACCTCAATCGCTAGAGCTATGGTTATGCAGTATGGAATGAGCTCAGTTGTTGGTTCTGTATCTTTCGCTGGTGCTAGTGAAGTGTTCATTGGCAGAGACATGGCTACCGCTAAGGAATACAGCGATGCAACAGCTCAGAACATTGATAAAGAGATTCGTGCAATTCTTGATGCGGCTCACGATGAGGCATACAAGGCGCTAAACCTAAACCGTAAGGTATTGGACACTTTGGCTAAAGAGTTGATGATTCGTGAAACTCTTAACGCTGAAGACATTGCAAAGATCTTCAAGCCTGTGAAGAAGCTACCTAAGCGTTCACAGTGGTTATCTAAGAAGAGTCGACCAAAGCCTAAGACGGGACCGATTGCGGTTCCTAAAAAAGCTGCAACTGCATAGTAGTTAAAAGTGATTGACGCCGAACGTATAAAGCTTGCAGTGCTCGAACTGCTGCAAGCTATCGGCGAAGACCCTAATCGTGATGAATTAAAGGCAACTCCGCAAAAAGTTGCTGATGCTTATGCTGGTTTCTTTTCTGGTGTTGGTTTAAATCCGCTTGATGCGCTTTCAGAAACATTTCCTGCAGAACACAATGATGTTGTGATTCTTAAAGACATCGAGTTGGTTAGCATCTGTGAGCACCATTTGCTTCCTTTTACTGGCGTTGCTCACGTTGCTTATCTACCAAGTGATCGTGTTATTGGTTTAGGAAGATTACCTAAGTTGGTGGAGATTCTCTCTGCGCGACCTCAACTTCAAGAAAATCTAACTTCTCAGATAGCTGATGCTTTAGAGCAAGGACTTGGAACTAAGGGTGTGGTTGTTGTGATTGAAGCCAGACATCACTGTGTCGCATCAAGAGGTGCAAGGCAGCCAGAAGCTAACACTGTGACTGTTGCAACCAGAGGACTTTATAGCGATGCAGTTCATCGCGCTGAAGTCATGGCGCTAATCGCGAAGTAAATATGATTAGACCAAAAATCATGGGTGTGTTAAACATCACTCCAGATAGTTTCAGTGATGGTAATCAATACAACTCTTTAGAAGCTGCTATCGATCAAGCAAAGCTTTTAGCTATGACTGGTGCAGACATCATTGATGTTGGTGGTGAATCAACTAGGCCAGGAGCAATCAGAGTCTCGCAAGACGAAGAACAAGCCCGAGTTATTCCGGTTATTGAAGCGATAGCTAAGTTAGGTTTGGCTCAAATTAGCATCGACACCATGAATGCGGCAACCGCTAAATTGGCAGTTGCTGCCGGAGCAACCATCATCAACGATGTTTCTGGTGGTCTGGCTGATCCTGAGATGTTTAGGGTGGCGGCGGAAACTGGTGCTTATTTGGTGATCTCTCATTGGCGGGGGCATTCGACTCAGATGGATGATTTGAACCAGTATCAGGACATAGCTCAAGATGTTGCTAAAGAGCTCTCTGAGCGAGTTTCGGTTGCTATTAGCCAAGGGGTGGCCAAGGAAAAGCTTGTTATTGACCCAGGGCTGGGTTTCGCTAAAGACATGAAACAGAACTGGGAGCTGGTAGCAAGGCTAGATGAGCTGGAGAAACTAGGGCTTCCCATCTTGGTCGGAGCGTCCCGTAAACGCTTCATAGCGGGTGTTTTAGACGGGGATGAGCCTAGTTCTGTTGGGAATGAGCGTAGAGACATGGCCACGGCTGTGTTGACGGCGCTACTTTTGCAGAGAAAGCTCTGGGGAGTCCGTGTCCACAACACCCTGGCTACCCTAGATGCCATCAACATTGTTCAAGCACTGCGTGATGGCTCTGCTGAATAGGTAAGAATTAGACCATGCTGCACAAAATCTCAATCAAAGCCTTACGAGTCTTCGCCCATCACGGTGTCTTCGATTTTGAGAGACAGAATGGCCAAGACTTTTATATAGATGCAAGTGTTTGGATTGAAGGCGATGCTGCAGCCTTCGCAGATGATCTTTCTAAGACTGTTCATTATGGTGATTTAGCTAAAGGCTTAGTAGAGCTCACTAAATCAGCACCCGTTGATCTTTTAGAGACTCTAGCTCAAAAGCTTTTGGATTACGCACTTAACTTCAAAGGCGGAGTAGTTAAAAAAGCAAAGATAACCGTTCACAAACCTAATGCACCGATACCTTACGAGTTTGAAGATATTTCTGTGACAGTGAAGGCTAACCGCGATGCCTAAGCAAGTGATTATTGCTTTAGGCAGCAATTTAGGTAATCGACGTAACTGGATTATTCAAGCCCTTGCTCGAATCAGTCACAACAAAGACATAAACCTGTTGAATGTTTCAGGAATCTATGAATCCAAAGCGCTAACTTTGGCCGGTGTTGATTCAACTAAGCCAAAGTATTTAAACTGCGTTGCCCATATCGAAACAGATCTTAAACCTGAACAACTACTTATAGCTTTGCAGAAGATTGAAACAGATCTTGGCCGTAAGAGAAGAGAACGTTGGGGAGATAGAAACATCGATATCGACATTATTGACTACGACAAAATCAAATACACTTCCTCAACGCTTGTCCTACCTCACCCACAAACACAGCACCGAGCCTTCGTAATAGTTCCTTGGTATGAAATGGATGAGTGGGCAGAACTACCAGGATTCGGTGCAATAGAAAAGCTTGCATACATCTTCCAAGATCAGGTGAAGCTCAGATGAAATCACTCAGTGTCATTTCAGTTCTAGTGTGGTCCTTAGTTGCCGGAATCTTCGGCTATGCATATAGTTCTTGGGCCACGGCTAACGGCTACCACGTTCCGGTAAGTGGTGTTTCACTTTCTCTTTCTCTAGTTTTAGCAGCCGCAATACTTTTGGCGCTTGCTTTACCGATCTATAGATACAAGCGTCAACTGAAGAAAGTGCTGGAAGCGAAGCCAAACGATCAGATTACAAAGCCACTTCCGGTTGATCCGTTCTATGCGGTCAAGGTTCTACTTCTAGCTAAAGCCACCGGCATCACAGCAGCTATATTCACCGGTTGGCACATAGGCGTAATTATCAAGCAGCTAAACACAACGGTCATAGTTCGCGAGAATATCACCCCAAACATCGTGGCAGGTGTAGGAGCACTGTTGCTGTTAGCAGCATCTTTTATAGTTATTGAGATTTGCAAACTACCTAACGATGCCAATAAAGACGGGGCGGTAACAGCCTGATGAGTTCAAGACTTGCTGTGTCCGTTATTGGTGCAGGTCCAGTTGGCTTGGCTCTAGCTAAAGCTATCGCTGATGCTGGACATTCAGTAATGGCTATTGCCACAACCGACCCTGAGCGAATTGAGAAAGCTAACTCATTGTTGCCAGGTATAAGAATCGGCGATGTCGCCTCAGTTGTTGACGGTGCTGACCTCATCGTGTTTGCAACTCCTGCCGAAGTAATACCCGATTTAGTCAAAGGTCTGGTGGCAACCCAATCCCTTATTCCAGGTCAGCTTCTAGTTTCAACTTCAGCAGAAGTTGGCTACGAAGTTTTCAAGGATGCTTTTAGCCTTGGTGTGGTTCCGATGTCAATGCACCCTGCCATGCGTTTCACTGGCTTCAATTCGATAGATAGAGCCAGATTGCATGAAAGTTATTTCGCCGTCGATGCACCAAAGCAGGTATTGCCGATTGCTCAAACGCTTGCTATTGAACTCGGTGGCGAGCCTATTCATGTTCCTTCAGAGGCAAGGGCTAATTACGCTGAAGCAATTTCTGTTGCTTCAACTTTCACCAACTTGATTGTTGGTCAATCAATCAAACTGCTTGAAGAAGCTAAAGTCGATAAGCCGCGGAACTTGCTCTCAGGAATACTGCGCTCTTCGGTAGAAGAAGCGCTTCGTAATTCTGTCACCGAGATTGATCCTGCGGATTTACTTGACGGTGACCTTGAATGAAGTTAGTTCACACCGTTAGCGAATTACAGACACAATTAGATCAGGCCAGAGCCTCAAAAAGAATTGTTTTTGTTCCAACCATGGGAGCGTTGCACGAAGGACACCTTGAACTTGTAACCCAAGCAGTCAAAGTTGAGAATGCTTTTGTAGTCATGAGTATTTTCGTGAATCCAGCTCAGTTTGGAAAAGGGGAGGACTTTGACCGGTATCCAAGAACTTTAGATGCTGACATAGCAAGGCTAGAAGAGCTGCCTCACGCACCAGATTTATTGTTTGTTCCGTCTGTTGAAGAAATTTATGGAACTGAAGAAACTGAAATAAGTCCGCGCGCTGGAGCGGTCGGAGTTGTCTTTGAAGGGGCAGCTCGACCAGGTCATTTTGATGGAATGCTGCATATTGTTTCCTGGTTCTTTAGAACAATAGAACCCGAGGTTGCTGTTTTCGGAGCTAAAGATGCGCAGCAGGTTTATCTGATCAAAAGAATGGTTCATAGAGAGTTCAAAGATTCGATAGCAATAATTGAGGTTGAAACTGTTCGTGAATTAGATGGTTTGGCTAAATCATCGCGGAACCGTTTCTTGGGTGAAGCGGCAAGAGCTTTTGCACCAGTTATCTATCAAACACTTTTAGGTGTAAAGGAAGAACTTCAAGCAGGAATCAAGCCTTCTTTGGCTTTAGAGCAGGCTAGAGGAGCACTTGAGGCTCAACCGCTGGCTAAACTTGATTATCTAGCCTTAGTTGATAAGAACACTTTCCAACCGATCGCTGACGATTTCACTGGTTTCGCCCAGTTACTTGTCGCAGTGACGGTTTCAGGGGTGCGGCTTATCGACAACATAACTTTCAGTATTCAGGAGCCGGCATGACCGACGAGCAGCCAGTAGTTAGCGACGAAGAGCAGGATCTTCCTGAGCAGATTGCTATTCGCATGCAAAAGCGTGAGCGCCTTCTAGCTTTAGGTGAGGCTTACCCGGTCAGTGTTGAGATCACTGCAACCGTCGATGCAGTTAAGGCTAAGTATCCAGATCTTGATGTTGATGTTGCTACCGGAGATAAGGTCGGCATCGCTGGCCGTGTCATGTTCCAAAGAAATACTGGAAAGCTTTGCTTTGCAACTTTGCAGGCTGGAAGTGGTGCTCGTATTCAGGTAATGCTTTCTTTGGATAAGGTTGGCGAATCAAGACTTGAAGAATACAAAGAACTTGTTGACTTAGGCGATCACTTATTTGTTTCAGGTGAAGTTATTACCTCTAAACGCGGTGAGCTTTCTGTTTTGGTTGATTCTTGGCAGGTTGCTTCAAAGACTATTCGTCCGCTACCT
>CAIXVE010000031.1 GCA_903922825.1 uncultured Micrococcales bacterium
ACACTCTCAATGACATCATCGGCCTTCGCTTTATTGCATGAATCATCCGCTTGCTTAATAAACTCTGCTTCGATCTGAGCTTGGCTCTTTGGTGGAACTTGCTTCACATCTGAACATCCAGCCAGTGACAAAACTAGGACTGTTGCCATTAAAGCTTTCTTCATTTGATGTCCTCTGTTAGTCAACCTGTTTGAAGACTACTCCCCTAAACGAATGCATTTTATTTCGACTAACAACGTGGAATCCGGTTAGGTAGAAAAGGCCAGTCATTTCTGACTGGCCTTTCCACTTGAGTGGAGACTAGGGGGGTCGAACCCCTGACCCCCTGCTTGCAAAGCAGGTGCTCTACCAACTGAGCTAAGTCCCCATTCGGAAGCCCACTCGGTTGAGAGTGCTTCCTGGTGGGCCTAGGAGGACTTGAACCTCCGACCTCTTCATTATCAGTGAAGCGCTCTAACCACCTGAGCTATAGGCCCGTAGAGCAAACTTAACTGTAGCCGATTAAAGCGTTTCTCTCAAACCGGACTTCTTAGTTATTAGTGAAACCGACCGAAACTCCGCCTGTTATGCGGGCTACGATGTTGAAAATAGCTGCCCAAACACCAGCCAAAATGGTTCCAACCAGGATCATAAACAAGGCAATACCGAGTGAAAGCGATAGAACCGCAGGCAGGCTAACTTCAGTACCCAAGAAGCTCTTCAATAGAGCGCTGAAGCCTGAGATGTTCATAATCAAGAAAACAATAGTCATAGCAACCACAAGACCAATGCCCATGGCAACAGTTAGAACAAAGGCGAATCTAACCACAGACCAGAAGTTGACCTTAACTAGCTTTAGGTTTACTGGTTTAGCGCCAGCTGACTCGCTGCGTTTAACGTTTCGAGAAAAGATACTCATTGTTACTCTCCTGCCTGATCTGGAACTACTGCGATAGTTGCTGTGTCTGTGTCGAGATTACGTTCACTGTTCTTAGCTAAGCCTAGAACGGAATCATCATCATCGAAACGGGCAAAAACAACTCCCATTGTGTCTCGGCCACGAGCAGGAACCTCACTCACGGCTGACCTGACCACTCTACCGCTGGCTAGCACGATAAGCACCTCGTCGTCATCCTCGACAATGAGGGCCCCTACGATGTCTCCTCTTCGGTCTTCTAACTTAGCCACCTTGATACCGATTCCACCGCGGTTCTGCAGGCGATACTGATCTACTGACGTCCGCTTAGCAAAACCACCTTCGGTCACTACGAAAACATAGCCCTTATCAGTGATGACATCCGCTGAGAGCAGATAGTCGCCTTCACGGAAATGCATACCAATATTTCCACTGGTGTCACGGCCCATCGGTCTTAGCGATTCATCGCTAGCTGAGAATCTAATAGACATTCCCTTTGACGAGCACAGCAGAAGATCATCTGCTGCATTAACCAACAGCGCTCTAACCACTTCATCGCCGTCACGAAGCTTAATAGCAATAACGCCACCGGTTCTTGAGGTGTCATAAGCCTCGAGTGCTGTCTTTTTAACAAGACCGTTCTTAGTTGCCATAACCAAGAACTCGGCCTGGTTGTAATCACGTATGTCAAGAACAGATGCAATCTTTTCATCTGGTTGCATTGCTAGAAGGTTAGCTACGTGCTGACCCTTGGCGTCTCTTCCGGCTTCAGAAACTTCATAAGCTTTGCATCTATAAACTCTTCCCTTATTAGTGAAGAAGAGCAAATAGTGGTGAGTGGTTGTGACAAAGAAGTGTTCAACGATGTCATCTGCTCTAAGGCTCGCACCCTTCACACCTTTACCGCCACGGTGTTGTGAGCGATAGTTAGCACTATTGGTTCTCTTGATGTATCCACCGCGAGTAACAGTGATAACCATTTCCTCTTCAGGAATTAAGTCAAGGTCGCCGACTTCATCTTCGGCTGGAAGAATAACTGTTCTTCTGTCATCGCCGTGACGCTTAACAACATCTTCAAGCTCTTCGCTAACGATACTGCGTTGTCTTTGTGGGTCAGCAATGATCGCTTTGTAATCAACAATTAAAGCTTCAAGCTCTGCTGCTTCATCAACAATCTTTTGGCGCTCCAACGCTGCAAGTTGTCTAAGCTGCATATTCAAGATTGCTCTTGCTTGCAAGTCATCGATGTCAAGAAGTTTGATCAAACCTTCACGCGCATCATCCGCTGTCGCCGAAGCTCTAATCAAACGAATTACTTCATCAAGTGCATCCAGCGCTTTTAGATAACCGCGCAGAATGTGTGCGCGTTCCTCCGCTTTTCTCAGACGGAATTGTGTTCTTCTAACAATCACTTCAATCTGGTGAGCGATCCAGTAGGTGATGAAAGCATCCAGTGAAAGCGTTCTCGGAATTCCATCAACCAAAGCCAGCATGTTGGCGCTGAAGTTTTCTTGAAGTGGTGTGAAGCGATAAAGGTTATTCAAAACCACCTGCGCTACAGCATCTTTCTTCAAAATGATAACTAGGCGTTGTCCTGTTCTACCTGAAGTCTCGTCACGAATATCTGCGATGCCACTTAGTCTTCCTTCGCGAACTAGCTCAGCAATTTTCTGAGCTAGATTGTCCGGGTTAACTTGATAAGGAAGTTCAGTAACAACCAGGCATGTTCTGCCCTGCAACTCTTCAACATTTACGATTGCACGCATTGTGATGGAGCCGCGTCCAGTTTGGTAAGCATCTTTGATGCCTTTATAACCAAGAATGGTAGCTGCAGTAGGGAAATCTGGTCCCTTGATTCTCTCCATCAACGCAGCAAGAAGTTCTTCTTTGCTTGCATCGGGATTAGCTAAAGCCCATTGAGCTCCAGCAGCAACTTCACGAAGGTTGTGCGGTGGAATATTTGTTGCCATGGCAACAGCGATACCGATAGATCCGTTTATAAGAAGGTTTGGGATTCTGCTAGGAAGCACCACTGGCTCTTGTGTTCTACCGTCGTAGTTGTCTTGAAAATTTACAGTCTCTTCATCGATGTCTCGAACCATTTCCATGGCAAGAGGAGCCATGCGGCACTCGGTATAACGAGGCGCAGCCGCACCATCATTACCAGGCGAACCAAAGTTACCTTGGCCGTTTACCAACGGATAACGTAGGTTCCACTCCTGAACGAGGCGAACTAGTGTGTCATAGATCGCTCCGTCACCGTGGGGGTGGAACTGACCCATTACCTCACCAACAACACGTGAGCACTTGCTGAACTGCTTGTCTGGACGGTACCCGCCATCAAACATTCCATAAATAACTCTGCGGTGAACTGGCTTTAGCCCGTCTCTAACATCTGGAAGAGCACGGCCTACGATAACGCTCATCGCGTAGTCAAGATACGACCGCTGCATTTCGACGTTGATGTCGACCTGCTCGATTCTGTCCATGATTGGTTCGTTGTTTTCTGTCATAGGTCTTTTCCTCGCTCTAGATATCTAGGAAGCGAACATCCTTGGCGTTTTGTTGGATAAAGGTTCTTCTTAGTTCAATGTCGTCACCCATGAGAGTTGAGAAAATCTCATCTGCTCTAGCCGCATCATCGAGCGTTACCTGAAGTAAAGTTCTTCTGGCTGGATCCATCGTGGTTGCCCACAGTTCGTCATAGTCCATTTCACCCAGACCCTTATAGCGCTGAATTGAATTCTCTTTAGGGAGTTTCTTTCCAGCTGCTTGACCTGAAGCTAATTTCTCATCGCGTTCAGCATCGCTATAAACATATTCGTGTTCCGTGTTTGACCACTTAATTCTGTATAGCGGTGGCTGAGCTAAATACACATATCCGTATTCAATAACTGGACGCATAAAGCGATAAAGCAAAGTCAGAAGCAATGTTCTAATGTGCTGACCATCAACATCCGCATCAGCCATCAAAATACATTTGTGATATCTGATCTTGTTGATATCAAGATCTGAACCAATGCCGGTTCCAAACGCGGTGATTAACGCCTGAACTTCGCTGTTACGTTCTGCTCTTTCACGACCAGCTTTTTCAACATTCAAAACTTTTCCACGCAGGGGCAAGATTGCTTGGGTTTCTGGGTCTCTTCCACGCATAGCCGAACCACCCGCTGAATCACCCTCAACGATATAGATCTCGCTGACCTTTGGATCTCGTGATGAACAGTCACGAAGCTTGCCTGGCATTCCTGTTGATTCAAGAAGACCTTTGCGTCTTGTTGCTTCGCGTGCTTTACGCGCAGCAATTCGCGCTTGAGATGAACGTATTGCTCTGCGACAAATTTCTTTAGCGGCGTTAGGGTTCTTACCGAACCAGTCTGAAAGTTTCTCGTTAGTTATTTTTTGGACAAACGCTTTTGCTTCGGTGTTACCAAGCTTCGTTTTGGTTTGACCTTCGAACTGAGGTTCACTGAGCTTAATTGAAATGACAGCTGTCAAGCCTTCGCGAACGTCTTCACCTGCGAGGTTCTCATCCTTTTCTTTAAGTAGTCCTTTTTCGCGGGCATACTTGTTGATGAGAGTTGTCAGAGCTGCACGAAAACCTTCTTCGTGAGTTCCACCTTCGTGTGTATTAATTGTGTTCGCGTATGTGTGAACACTTTCGTTGTAGCTCTCAGTCCACTGCATCGCAACTTCTAGCGACATGTTCTTTTCTTTTGTTTCAGTTTCGAAGGAAATGATTTCATCGTGAATCAATTCAATTTTCTTTGCAGAGTTTAGGTATTGAACATAATCTTTCAACCCTTGTTCATACATGTATTTATCGCTGCGTTCAGATCTCTCATCAAACAAAGAAATACTTAAGCCTTTGTTAAGGAAGGCCATTTGTTGGAAGCGAGCACGAAGAGTTTCGTAGTCGAATTCAACTGTCTCAAAGATCTCTGCGTTAGGAACAAACTCGATTACGGTTCCGGTGTGAGTGGTGGCTTTGCCTTTAGCTAGCGGAGCTTGTGGAACACCAGATTTGTAAGACTGTGACCACATGAATCCATCTCGAGCCACGATTACATTCAAGTCCGTCGATAGTGCATTAACAACCGATGCTCCCACACCGTGCAATCCACCTGAAACTGCGTATCCGCCGCCACCGAATTTTCCTCCGGCGTGCAAAACAGTTAGCACAACCTCAACGGCTGGCTTTTTCTCAACTGGGTGAATATCAACTGGAATACCTCGGCCGTCATCGGCGACCTTAATCCAGCCTTCTTTTGTAATGACTACGTCAATGTTTTTACAGTGACCAGCTAGAGACTCATCAACGGCGTTATCCACGATTTCATAGACCAAGTGGTGCAAACCCCTAGGACCTGTTGAACCGATATACATTCCAGGTCTCTTACGGACCGCTTCAAGGCCTTCTAGGACTTGAATATTCGAGGCATCATAGCCTTGGTTGGGTTCGGACATATTGGGGTACTGCTCCTATTTTTTTGATCTAGTCGGGCCCTCACGACCGCAGTATTAAAACTGTCTTAAATCCGGGGTTGCTGACTCACTAATTCTACCTCCGAGAGGGGACAAATGGGACCAAAATAGGCTTAAATGTGAGCTTTGCTGCCTGTGGAAAACCGCCTGAATACCGCTAAATTACTAGGTTCGCTTACCCGAATGTGTCCCTGGGGCCACGTCCGGGCACGGACCTCAAACCACGCTTAAAACTAGGTGCCTGCGGACCTATTATTCGGAGTTCTTTGACCTCTAAATCGGGGGTTCTTTCAGCTATTTTGGTTTGAATTTCTTCTGTCATAAGTCTCAATTGGGTGGCCCATGCTGTGCTTTTGCAACGTATGGTCAAAATGCCCTTTTTATACTCTTCCGGGAAGCTATTCTCGGCGACGCGATCTCCAACGATCAGCTTCCAGTTGGCAAAAAGATCCCCCTCAGCGACCTTTCCTTGCCAACCAAAGCTCTGAACAAGGGCGTCTAGGGTGCTTGAAACAGCCTTAGGGGAACGACCTCCATCGAAGGGCCTGGATCGCTGGCTCTGTTGTTTTAGGCGTCGCTTGCTGTCTCGGTCTTGTCTACCGGTGAGGGCCGCTCGCATTCGATAGTAGAACTCGACAGCTAGGTCAGGTTTCTCAGCCATTGGCTAATTCCACCTCTCCATTTGTGACGTTATAAATACGAGCATTGGCAATCTCTGGGATGTCCTCTACGACCGCTGCTGTAATAATGACTTGTTCATTTCCAGATATCAAGTCCACAAGACGACTCCTGCGAACAGTGTCCAATTCAGCAAAAACATCGTCCAGAATCAAGATTGGATCGCCCGATTGGGACTTACTTTTCAGCAACCCAACACAGGCCAACTTAAGTGATAAGGCGTAAGACCAGGTTTCACCATGGCTGATGTATCCCTTCGCGGGAAGTTCACCCAACATCAACACAAGGTCATCACGATGTGGTCCAACTAAAGTGACGCCTCGCTCTAATTCTTTAGCTCGCAAATCTTTTAACCTTCGCAGAAAAGCGTGCGCTATTTCTCCCTTATCTTGCGATTGCTCTTGATAAGAGTTATCTGATTCCAGATCGACGCTCGAAGAGAGTACTGAAGTTTTGATAAACATACTTGGATCGTTTTTTTCTTCAGAAATAGCCCTGTATGAAGATGCAAGATATGGCCGAAGAAGTTCAACTAGGTTTTCTCGTTGCAAAATTATTTCTGAACCAAGCTCAACCAATGACTGATCCCACGCATCTAATGTCGCTAATCCTGGGGAGTCGGCTTTAAGGAATCTAGATGTTTTAAGAAGTGTGTTCCTCTGTTTTAGGACACGATCGTAATCGCTTAGAGTTCCGGCTAACCTGGGGCTTATTTGAACTAATAGTTGATCCAAGAAATTTCTTCTATCACTCGGGTCGCCTTTGATTAAATTTAAATCCTCCGGAGCAAAGATAACTGTTTGAATGTAGCCGAGCACATCGCGAATACGCGAAAGATCTCCGCGATTTATTTTCGCCCTATTACTTCCCTCAGCATTTAATTCCAGCTCAATCAAATTCTGTCGCTCTTGGTGTTCTGCCAAAAGACGGATAACAGCTTTGTTTGTTTGCGTTTTAATTAACGGAATATATCCACTGACCCTATGGCTAGTTAGTGTTGAGCAATAGCCGATAGCTTCAACTAAATTGGTTTTCCCTTGTCCATTACGCCCAACCAAAACTGTTACGCCAGGACCTAGCGCTAATTCAGCAGTCTTATAGTTTCTGAAATTACCTAGTGACAGATGCTTAACATGCATCTTTGTTCCAGAACCTAGTCAGCCTTTTTGACCGCGTGACCACCGAACTGGTTACGCAATGCTGCAACAGCTTTCATTGCTGGTGAATCATCTTGACGTGAAGAGAAGCGTGCAAACAAGGAAGCTGTGATTGCCGGCATCGGAACAGAGTTAGCGATACCCTCCTCCACTGTCCAGCGACCCTCACCAGAGTCTTCTACATAGCCCTTGATTTGAGTTAACCCTGGATCTTCTTCAAGCGCTTTTACCAAAAGGTCTAGCAGCCATGAGCGAACTACTGTTCCTCTTTGCCAGGCTGCAAAGGTTCCGTGCACATCTTTGATGATGTCTTTCTTTTCAAGTAGCTCATAGCCTTCCGCGAAGGCCTGCATCATTGCGTATTCGATTCCGTTGTGAACCATCTTGGCGTAGTGCCCTGCACCAACATCACCTACGTGAACAAAACCCTCAGTTCTTTCGCCTTCTGGACGCAAAGCATCAAAGATCGGCATTGCTAGATCGACTAGGTTATCGTCGCCACCGACCATAAGTCCGTAGCCGTTTTGCAAACCCCAAACACCGCCAGAAACACCACAGTCAAGATATCCAATGCCCTTAGCTTTTAGTTGTTCGGCATGTCTAATGTCTTCGCTGAAGCGTGAGTTTCCGCCTTCGATGATTAGGTCGCCAGCAGACAAATACTTTTCAACCTCGTTGATAACATCGTCTGTTGGCTTGCCGTGAGGAACCATAACCCACACGATTTTTGGGCTTGGCAGCGCAGCAATCATCTCCTCGATGCTTCCGACATCAGCTACCGCCCGATCGCGAGCGTAACCTGTAACTTCGATGCCTTTGTTGCGAAGACGGGTACGCATGTTGCCACCCATTTTTCCAAGTCCAACTAGACCAATGTGCATTTGTTTGCCTTTCAACGAAGCTTTAGCGCTTCAACATGTTTGGGTTAAGAAGATATCTGTAGGTGTCCGGTGATGCCGCATCTTTAGAGGCTTGGCTAGACATGATGATTGGTCCAGGACGAGAAGGATCGCGCTGGTTTTTTGTGAATTCAATTTTCACGAATTCACTTGTGATTTGAGCTAAACCATCGTGGAACAACCAAGGCTTAAATCTTAAGTTTGTTGGGCTTCCAACCAGAGTCGCTTCAACGTTTTCGCGAGCGTTGTTTTCTGAGCTAGTTGACTCCAAGTTAACAACGCCTGGTTCGAATGAATACCTGATGGTGTCTTCGGACTCGTTAACTACCAATTCAACTCGACGGGTAGCGTCGATTAAGTCTTGTTTGTTAACAACCGCTGAGTCTTCGAGGTTGGTCGGGAAGTATTGATCGATGTCTGGATAGTTTTCGATGTTTAGCACAACTGTGGTAACAATTCTGTTTTTAGCTTGGAAGGCCACCATACCCCTCTCGCCTTCGCTGTTAATCGAAATACTAACTTCACCTAGGTTTGTGAAACTTTTTTCTATGTCTTGCATAGTTTTAGTTAATACGACTGCTGAGGCTTCGCCTTCAACATTTTTTCCTAGCCATGAAACCTGACAGCGTGCAATTCTGTTTGGATCAGCTGCAGTGAACATAACTGAAGTTGCATTTGCTTTCAGTTGGATGCCTTTTTGGAACGGCCTGGTTGAGTCCTTGGCTGATGCGACCGAAACTCTTCTAATGGCTGTTATAAAAGCA
This sequence comes from uncultured Micrococcales bacterium, assembly GCA_903922825.1. GTDB lineage: Bacteria > Actinomycetota > Actinomycetes > Actinomycetales > Microbacteriaceae > Rhodoluna. Next base: position 8,879 of record CAIXVE010000031.1, read on the forward strand.
TCGCCGTCAATAGTTCCAGTAACAGATGGAATGGGCGGCAATGTCGGATATTGCTCGATTGGCAGAGTTGCGAGTTCAAATTTGGATTGACCGCAGAAAATAATTACTTTGCTACCTTCTAGGTCAAAACTCACTGGCTGGTTCGGCAGCCTACTTACGATCTCATTTAGAAGTCGGCCTGAAACCAAAGTGGTCCCTGCTTCTTCAACGTTTGCGACTACTTCTGTTTGGGCTGAAACATCATGGTCAAAAACAGATATCTGGAGAGAGTTTGCGTCGGCAACAAGTCGCATACCTGACAAGATCTGAGAGGTTGGTTTGGATTGCAGCATTCGAGCTGCAAACGAGACAGAGTCAGCTAAAACATCACGATTCACTTGGAATTTCATGCTTCGCCTTTCTTGAGAACATCTAGTTAATCTTGGCACATTTCTGTTAACTGCGCGACCAACCCTAAATGTTATGGGGTTTAATCTATGTCTATTTAATTATTAACAACATTATTAACAGCTGTGGATAATGTGGATAAATGGTTATATCCCTTAGAAAATCCCTGACTAACATCGTTGTAAGTTGTATACACATTTGTGCATAAGCCTGTGGATAAACAGGATACCTGTGAATCCTTATTTTGATTTATACAGTCAATGTCTAATAATTCACAGATATCTATCGACTATCTAATAGTTATAAACAGCCTTTGTTGATAACTAAATTATTTGAGGCTTGCCCTTATGTCGGTTACCTGGTTGTAGATGTATCGGCGTTCGCTCATAAGATCTGACACCTTTTTGATTGCATACATAACCGTG
>CAIXVE010000032.1 GCA_903922825.1 uncultured Micrococcales bacterium
ATTGGTCGCTTTGTTGAGATGGTGCAGAGAGAACTCGGTAACGGAATAAGAAAGCACGTCAAAGAGTATTTGGTTGTTGAATATGCTCCGGCTAAACGCGGCCTATCTGGCGATGTTTTGTATGTTCCAACCGATCAGTTAGATTTCCTAACTAGATATGTTGGTGGGGAAGCTCCGGTGCTCTCTAAACTCGGTGGCATTGATTGGGCTAGAACTAAAGGTAATGCTCGTAAAGCGGTTAGAAAGATTGCAATTGATCTAGTGAAGCTCTATTCACAGCGAATGAACGCTAAAGGCCATGCCTTCTTACCGGATACCCCTTGGCAATCTGAGATGGAAGATTCTTTTCCCTATATGGAAACCCCAGATCAGCTAAACACTGTTGAAGAGATCAAGCGGGACATGGAAAAACCAGTTCCGATGGATCGTCTTGTAGCTGGGGATGTTGGCTATGGCAAGACTGAGATAGCGGTCAGAGCAGCCTTCAAAGCTGTTCAGGATGGAAAACAGGTTGCGCTACTAGTTCCAACTACTCTGTTGGTTCGACAACACGTTGAAACCTTCATTGAACGATATGCAGGTTTCCCAGTGAATGTTAGAGCTTTATCTCGATTCCAATCAACTAAAGAATCTAAAGAGACTATTGCCGGTATTGAAACTGGTTTAGTTGACATTGTCATTGGAACCCATAGATTGTTGTCTAAGAACATCAAGTTCAAAGATTTGGTGTTGAACACAAAGAGAAACTCAAAGATCTAAAAACCAATGTTGATGTTCTGTCTATGTCGGCAACCCCTATCCCTAGAACTCTTGAAATGGCGATTACCGGCATCAGAGAGATGTCAACACTTCAAACCCCACCTGAAGAGCGTCACCCAATCTTGACCTATGTTGGCCCTTATAACGAGGCTCAGGTGGCTGCTGCCATTCACCGTGAACTTATCCGTGAAGGTCAAGTCTTCTTTGTTCACAACCGAGTTGAAAGCATCGATTTTGTTGCTAACCGCATTGCAGAACTAGTTCCAGATGCCAGAGTTGCCGTTGCCCATGGTCAAATGAATGAGCATCAACTAGAGCAGGTAGTTATCGACTTCTGGGAGAAGCGATATGACGTTCTGGTTGCAACTACCATCATTGAAGCTGGTATCGATATTCCTAATGCCAATACTTTGATTGTTGATAGAGCCGAGAACTTTGGGTTATCTCAACTGCATCAAATCAGAGGAAGAGTTGGCAGATCCAGAGAGCGTGCCTACGCATATTTCTTCTATGGCACAGAAAAACCTCTTTCACCTTTTGCACTAGATCGCCTATCCACCATTGCTGCTAACAATGAGTTAGGTAGTGGTATGCAGGTTGCTCTAAAGGACCTTGAGATTAGAGGCGCTGGTAATTTACTCGGGGGAGAGCAGTCAGGACATATTGCTGGCGTTGGTTTTGATTTATATCTAAGGATGATTGGTGAAGCTGTTGATGAATTCAAAGGCATCAAACATGATTCACCAGCTGAACTGAAACTAGAAATACCTCTAGATGCACACATCCCAATTGAATATGTTGATTCAGAGAGATTAAGACTCGAGGCTTATCACAAGCTATCGGCAGCCAGTGGTGAATCTGGGACCAGAGAACAACTGAACCTTATTTTTGCTGAACTAGAAGATAGATACGGTAAGGCACCACAATCTGTAATAAACCTGATTGATGTGACAGAACTTAGGCAGCTGTGTAATCGACTGAAACTAAAAGATGTCATTCTGATTGGTAATCAGGTGAAACTAACCCCGGTTGAAATAGGTGAAGCTAAACAGGTCAAGCTAAGTCACAAATACCCAGGCCTTAGATACCTGCAGTCCGCAAAACAACTTTCAGTTCCAGCACCATTTGATCAGCACGGTGAACCACTAGAAAACAAAGCATTACTTGATTGGACTTGGGTGTTCCTAAATGATGTTTTTACTGAGCAGTAATTTCTAGTTTTAGACCAAGAGCTGAAAGTATCTTTACCTGTGTTGAAAGAGTTGGGTTAGCTTTAGCAAGTTCGATGTGACAAATGTCTCTCGTGCTAACACCAACCAGTTTGGCTAGTGTTCTCTGCGAGATCCCCAGTTCAAGCCTTCGAGTTTTAACTGATTCTGCAAAAACGGTTCTTTGATTACTGACCTCAAGTTCAAGGTTGAGTCGCTGACTAAAAGCATGGTCTTTCGAAGACCAGCCCACTCTGGTCTCTTCCAAATAATCCTTTTCAGAGACAATCTGAGCTCCGACATCTGTTTTCATATATGAAATCATCTAACGCATCCTTCTATATGTCAACAACAGATCTTTAGCTCTAGAAATCGCAAGATTTTGAGCTCTGCCGCCTCCACTCTTGAGTTTGTTAAAACAACCCAGCAGGAGCAAACCTTCTGGCTCAAACGCACAGAAAACCCGAATGAGTATCTTCCTATGCCTAACGAAAGACACGTCCATAACTCCTGCAGCTTTCAGGGCGCTGCGATAACTCTGTCCTATCCGAAACTCCCAGAGCCCACCACCTAG
>CAIXVE010000033.1 GCA_903922825.1 uncultured Micrococcales bacterium
AACCAAGATCACAGCAGTATTTGCTGCTTCTATCATCGCCATTGGAGCTTTAGGTGTTATCTCACCTGCTAAAGCGACCATTGACTGCTCCAATGCTTCAGCTGATGGCAATGGATGTACTGTTCTGACAGTTAACACTTTCGGTGACGTAATCGAACCAGCGTTGGTTTCTGATTACAAGAAGCTACATCCGGAAATCAAACTAAGCATCAAGAAATCAGATCTAGATGCTCTAAACGGTACTGCTCTATACACACAGTGTGCTGCTGGTGGTGCTGGTAACCCAGACATCGCAGCTATTGAAATCTCGTACTCAGGTTTCTGGAGAGCTTACCCACAGTGTTTCACTGATCTAAAGACCATGCACACCACAGACGGTAACAAGACTGCTAACGACATTAAGAGTCAGTACCTTCCATGGCGCTGGGACCAGGGTGTTGGTTACAACGATTCAGTAATTGGTATTCCAACTGACGTTGGAGGTTTGCAAGTTGCTTACCGTTGGGATCTTTTCAAGAAGGCTGGATTGCCATACCAAAGAGATGCAGTTAGTGCTGCATGGAACACTTGGGATAAGTTCATTGCCTTTGGTAAAAAGTACATGGACAAGTTAACTCCAGCACAGAAGAAAGCCAACATTGGTTTCTTGGACAACGTTGGAACTATCTATGCCGCGATCTTGAACCAGGGAACTGCAAAGTATTACCAGAACGATGGTACTGATGCAGGAAAACTTATCTACAAGACCAACAAGCAAGTCAAGCTTGGTTTCGACACAACTATTGCTGCCGGCAAGGCAGGCATTGGAACACGTATCGGTCAGTTCTCATCCGACTGGAACGTTGGTATGACTAAAGGAACTTTCGCTGCGATGTTAGCGCCAGCTTGGATGATGGACTACATCAAGGGTCAGGCTCCTGACACTTCAGGTAAGTGGGACATCGCAAACATTCCTGGTGGTGGAGGAAACCAAGGTGGTTCTCAGCTATCTATTCCTAAGGGTGCAAAGCACAAGCAAGAAGCTTGGGACTTCATCTCTTGGTATCTAGCTCCTGCACAGCAGTTGAAAGTTTTCCAAATCTATGGTCTATTCCCTTCAACACCTTCGCTATACACAAACTCTGATCTTGTTGGATTCAAAGATCCTTTCTTCAACAATGCATCTACCGGAAAGATCTATGCAACTGGTGTTCAAAAGTTGAAGCCAATCTTCGAAGGCAAGTTGGAACGTTGTATTGATATGGCGATGGGATCTGCAATCTCCCTAGTTGTGAACGGTAAAGAAAAAGTTCCAGCTAAGGCCTTTGCTAAAGGTCTCTCCGACGCTGATAAGTGTAAGTAAGGGTCAAAGAAAGAATGTCACAAAGCACTGTGTCTAGGCGCACACCTAGACCTCCTTCACCATGGAAACCGGTTAAACAAAGCCGCAAGCTAAGTAACCCAAATGCGGTGGTTTCACTTAATGGTCGTTGGGGCTACCTGTTCACAGCGCCGTTCTTTGTGATGTTCTTAATCTTTGGTCTAGCACCAATCATCTACTCGGTATACATTGCCTTCTTCAACTGGGATGCCCTAGGAACTCAAGACTTCATTGGTCTCGATAACTTCACCGCACTTGTTGCAGATGATCGTTTCTGGAATGCGATGGCCAACACGTTTGATATTTGGCTAATGTCAACTATCCCGATGTTGATTCTGAGTATTAGCTTGGCTGCAGTGCTTCACAACCCTTATCTTCGTGGCTCAACTTTCTGGAGAACAATTCTTCTAGTCCCAAACATCACATCTGTTTTGGCTATCGCAATTGTTTTCGGTCAGTTGTTTGGTCGTGACTTTGGAATCATCAACGACATCATCGGAGCGCTTGGATTCCAGCACATCGATTTCGTTCAGGGAACCCAGTCATCACACATTGCTATCGCTTCGATGATTGTTTGGCGTTGGACTGGTTATAACGCACTTATCTTCTTAGCAGCGATGTTGGCAATTCCAGGTGAGCTTTATGAATCGGCTTCATTGGATGGGGCAACCAAGTGGCAACAGTTTAGATATGTAACACTGCCTGGACTTAGAAACACAATCACTTTCGTTTTGATTGTTGGAACAATCGGTGGTCTTCAAGTATTTGCTGAGCCTTTGATTCTCGGAGGTTCTTATAACGGTGGTGACTCAGGTCAGTTCAGCACTTTGACCCTGTTCTTATTTGATCAGGCATTCGTTGCCTACAAGTGGGGATATGCTGCAGCAATCGGAATCATGATTACTTTTATTGTTGCAATCGTTTCGATTATCAACTTCTACATCACTCGTAAGTTGGCAGGTGAGAAGAAGTGAAGTCAACAATCTTAATTAATCCAAACAAGAAACCTAAATGGCACAAGATGGGTGTTGGTGGTTACATCGCACTTATCATCACAACCTTCCTGTCTATCTTCCCGTTCTACTGGATGTTCATAGTTGCATCTAATGGAACAGATGAGATCAGTAAGGTGCCACCAACACTGCTACCTGGTCCACGTTTCTTCACTGTTGTTTCACACGTATACGAAGCGCTACCACAGTTCAACCAGGCTTTGCTAAACAGCTTCTATGTTGGAACAGCTATTTCTGTTGCACAGGTGTTCTTTTCAGCTATCGCCGGTTTTGCTTTTGCGAAGCTGAACTTCCGTGGACAGAAATACATGGTGCTATTTGTTGTTCTAACCATGATGCTGCCAAGCCAGCTAGGTATTATTCCTTTGTTCATGTTGATGGGTTGGGCTGGACTACTGAACTCTCTAGGCGCATTGATCATCCCGGCTCTGGTAACAGCGTTTGGTGTTTTCTGGATGCGTCAGGTTATCGACACTCAGGTTCCTAACGAGCTTCTTGAAGCTGCATCGATTGATGGTGCCGGTGTGTTCCGTGCTTACTGGAACATCGTGCTACCAATCATTGCGCAGAGCAGCTTCGTTCTTGGTCTGTTCTCATTCTTGGCTTCATGGAACGATTTCCTATGGCCATTGCTAGTGCTAAACAGCCCAGAGAATTTCACAGCTCAGGTTGCTGTTAACCAACTTAAGAGCAGTTATGCAATCGACTATGCGTTGAACATGGGTGGAGCGTTCCTTTCAACACTTCCACTTTTGATCTTGTTTATCTTTGTTGGACGCAGATTGGTTCGCGGTGTTATGGATGGAGCAGTGAAGGGCTAATTATGAGTTTTCCTGAAGATTTCAACTGGGGTGCTGCAACAGCTTCATTCCAAATTGAAGGTGCTAGTAAAGATGGTGGCAGAACACCTTCTATTTGGGATACCTTCTGCGCTACCCCTGGCAAAGTTTTCCAAGGTCACAACGGTGACATAGCGTGTGATCACTATCACCGTTACCAAGAAGACATCAACATCATGAAAGATCTTGGTATTCAGTCTTACCGTTTCTCTTTAGCTTGGCCAAGAATTATTCCTGGCGGAACAGGTCAAAGAAATCAGCACGGTATTGACTTCTATGACCGCTTGATTGATGCACTGCTAGAAGCTGGTATTCAACCAACTGCAACTTTGTATCACTGGGATCTACCTCAGGTTCTTCAAGACAACGGTGGTTGGGCGAACCGCGACATCGTAAGCCAGATTGCGGACTACGCAAACGTCGCTGCTGAAAGCTTTGGTGACCGCGTGGCTAACTGGGTCACCATCAACGAACCTTGGTGTGTTACCTGGCTTGGTTACTACATCGGTGTTCACGCCCCAGGTGTTAAGGATTTAGATCAGGCAATTGCATCTGCTCACCACACAGCTCTAGCTCACGCAGAAATAACTAGAGCACTACGTGCGGTTAGACCAGAGATCCGTTCAGGTATTACTTTGAACATGACCTCGTATCAGTTGGATGATCCAACTAACCCAGAATTGATTAAGCTTCGTGATCTTCAAGATTCAAACTTGAACCGTTGGTGGTTGGATGCTCAACTAAAGGGAGAATATCCTGAGAACCTAGTTGAGTTCTATGGCGACAAACTTGAGCGAGTTGTCAAAGATGGTGACATGGAGAAACTCAAGATTGATTCTGAGTTCTTAGGAATCAACTACTACAGCGATAGCTTTATTAGCACTCCGACGCAAGAGCAGGTTAAGAAGAATGAAGGCACCTTCATCTTCCCAATCAACTCTGATGGCACTTCACCTGCGCCTCACACTGACATGGGTTGGCCGATCACACCTGAAGGTCTAACTCACCTTTTGGTTCGAGTGAACAAGGACTGGCCTGAGATTCAAGATATAGCAATCACTGAGAACGGTGTTGCCTATGGCGATGAACCAGATGAGAACGGTGTTGTTAATGACGAGCGTCGCGTTGACTATCTAGTTAATCACTTGGACTCAGTTGAGAAAGCTATCGATCAGGGTGTTCCGGTTAAGAGCTACTACTACTGGTCGCTTTTGGATAACTTTGAGTGGGCTGAAGGATATGCGAAACGATTTGGTATCGTTTTTGTCAATTTTGAAACATTACAGCGAATCCCGAAACTTTCAGCAAGCGTTTACAGTAAAGTTATTGCGACCAACGGTAAAGTTTTGGATTCTGTAAAGAAGAGTTAGTTTCAGGGGAGGTAAGTTTTATGGCTGCTCCAGCCCGACCAACGTATGCTGTGATCGCTAAGACTGCCGGGGTTTCCGAAGCAACTGTTTCACGTGTTCTAAATGGTGATGATAGCGTTCACCCGGAAAGAGCAAGAAGAGTTCAAGAGGCTGTTGACAAGCTTGGCTATAAGAAGAACCGAGTTGCATCTGCTTTAGCTTCTGGCCGAACCGGTCTAATCGCTGTTGTGATTGATGATGACCTATCTGTTTTCGCAGATCCTTTCTATGGCACTGTAACCTCTGGGGTTAGCCGAATCCTTATGGAGAACGGCCTTCAGACCGTGCTCATGGTTTCTCCCGTTGGATCACTAGATGGTTCGGTGGCTCACTATTTGAAGTCAGGTGAGGTTGATGGGGCTATCTTCTTTGCCCTACACAGTGACATCTTGATTAACAGTTTGAAGAAACTAGGACTCCCACTGGTCATCACCGGAACTCCTCACTCCAGCAGCGACGTTGCCTTCGTTGACACCGATAACTTCGGTGGAGGTCACTCGGCAACTAAGCACCTGATGAGTAACGGGGCTAAAAAGGTTGCCATAATCACCGGGGACATTGGAACCACAGCGGCTAAACAACGTTTAGATGGTTATCTGCAGGCCTATAGAGAGTCCGGCCATGTTCCAGCCAAAGGCCTAATCTGCGAAGGGGACTACTCGTTTGAAGCGGGTAAGGCTCACTGTGAGAAGCTTTTGGATGCACACCCAGATGTTGACGGCATCTTCGCCAGCAACGACCTTATGGCCCTTGGGGCCCTAACAGTCCTTAGAGATCGAGGCATAGCCGTCCCTGAGCAGGTTAGAGTGGTTGGCTTCGATGACTCGTTAATTGCTCAAACGTCAGCACCGGCTCTGACCACCATCCGCCAGGACGTTGTCGCCCTCGGTGAAGCCGCTGGCAGCCTTATGATTGCTCAGCTTAACGGCCAAGACTGGGAACCAGTCATCCTTCCAACAGAGCTTGTTATCAGGGCAAGCGCCTAGATAACGAATTGGTAACTACCCGCGAAACCGCTTTCACGGATTCACTTATCGGGATAATCTGCTTATAGGAAGTGTGTGCGCACTTGAAAGAACAAGAATAAAGCGCACCTGCCTATTCAAATTCAGTCAATGCCAGCTTCCTTTTCAAGTAGAAGGATTCTCAAATGGCTTTGAACAACAAAAAGATTTTCGCTTTCACCGGAGCAATCTTGCTTTCAATTATCGGTATTGGCGCAGTTTCGGCTCCAGCTCACGCAGCTGACTGCCCTTACCCAGTCACTGATCAGACTGACAACGATCATCCTGTTGACAGCATTCATCTAATTAGCCCTGTGCTAACCGATGACAACTCAATTCACCGCTATGACTTCGAAGGTCAGTTCACTCAGGACTGTGACTGGTTCGGAGTCGGCATGCAGTTCCACCAGGTTTATGTTCCATTCGGTTTGAGAACCACACTAACTTTCCACGCTGCTAACACCGCAGGTAACGCACTAGCAAACACAACTGTGAAGCTACGCGTTAACAAAGGTTACTCAGCTTCAAATGCTGCGGTTCGTGTTAACGGAATCAAGGCTAGACCAGCTCCATCAAACGCAGCTGACGGTGCTGACATTAGCGCAACCACCGATGCAAACGGAAACGTTTCATATGTAATCGTGTCCCCTGATGACTGCACCACCTACGGTGGAGTTCTACCAGCAGCACCAGCATCATTAGATGCAGATGTGCCTAACCAGGTGAACAACGATCCAACAACTGACTGTTTCTCACAGGTGCTTCCTCAAATCACAGGTGAAAAGACTGATGCTGCAGACTTCGTTGAAATTCACTACTTCAACCCAGCAGCACTTTCATACACAGCAGCTTCATCTAACGTAGCTTTGCTTACTCCAGTTCTAGATGGAACCAACTCCATCAACGTTGCCGGTGAAGCTATGCGTCCAAAGGTTCAGACCTATGCAAACGTTGGAGCAAAGCAGATTGTTGCTTTCCAGGCAACTAAAGATGATGGTAGCTGGGCAAGAAACGTTCCAATTACAGTGCATGTTAACGTTGCCAACTCTGGTGGAAACGCAGCTATCTCTGCTGGAATCATCGGTAACGCTGGAAATGGTGCATCAACCACTTTGAGCAACACAGATGCAACTAAGACATCAGCAGATCAGCTTGTTCTAACTGGTAACACCGATGCTTTCGGTGTGGTTACCTTCCAGCTAAACAACAACGACACTGCAGGTGAACCAGCTCCAGCAACCAAGACTTCACCGGTTCCTGTTTCTGGTCAGAAGTTTGCGAGCCTATCTGCAAACCTTGATGGTTTCATGGACAGCTCAACAATTGTTGAAGTTCACTACTACAAGGCAGTGCCACTGGTTACCAGCATCACAGCCGTTGCAGTTGCAAAGAAGATCACCGTTACCATCAACAACGCTATTGGCAAGAGCTCAACAGTTACCATCACTGGACTAAAGAAGGCAACAGTTAAGCCGACCAAGGCTTCACAAGCTTACGTCTACACCGTAACCAAGGGTGTTAAGACAGTGACCGTTGTTTCAAATGGTAAGACCCTTACCAAGAAGTTCACAATTAAGTAAACCTAATAATAAAAATAACCGGCCTCAGAAATGGGGCCGGTTATTTATTTAACTAAAAACTATTTAAGTAAATCTGCAATTGAATTCAGAATCTCATTTGGTCTAAACGGATACTTATTAATTTCTGCATCATCAGCAATACCGGTTAGCACTAGGACAGTGTGAAGACCAGCTTCAATACCTGCAACAACGTCAGTGTCCATGCGGTCACCAATCATGCCGGTTGTTTCTGAGTGGGCATTGATCTTGTTCATTGCTGAACGGAACATCATAGGGTTTGGTTTACCAACAATATAAGGATCTTTCCCAGTTGCTTTTGTAATCAGAGCAGCAACAGATCCAGTTGCAGGAAGAACCCCATCAGCACTAGGTCCAGTTGCATCTGGGTTGGTTGCAATAAATCTTGCTCCATTGTTAATCAAACGAATAGCTTTGGTTAGCGAATCAAAGTTGAAGTTTCTCGATTCACCTAGAACAACATAGTCAGGGTTAACATCGGTCATGATGTAACCAATCTCATGCATTGCAGTCGTTAGTCCTGCTTCGCCAAGGATAAAAGCCGAACCCTTAGGCTTTTGTGAGTGCAGGAAATCAGCCGTTGCCAGAGCACTTGTCCAAATGGCATCTTCTGGGATGTCCAGTCCAGTGGCTCTAAGCCTGGCAGCTAGGTCTCTAGGGGTGTAGATCGAGTTATTGGTTAGAACAAGGAATCTAAGTCCCTCTTCTTTCCATTGTTTGATAACTTCACTAGCACCAGGAAGGGCATGTCCTTCGTGGACTAGCACACCATCCATGTCGGTCAACCAACACTCTATTTTTCTACGTTCAGCCATGTCTCAAGTTTACCTTCAGCAAAGTTAGGCTTGAGTAGATGACAGATAAAGAACAAACAAACAACTCAAGTCACGAACTGACCACTTGGGGCGTTGGCCCTTGGCAGGGGGATTGGCCTGAGCTTGAAGGTTCTGTCTATGACGCTGAACTTTTAGCCAATGGTGACACAAGAAACGTTGTTGATAAGTATCGCTATTGGTCAATGGAAGCGATTGTTGCCGACCTTGACAACAAAAGGCATTCATTTCATGTTGCTATAGAGAATTGGCAACATGATCTCAACATTGGCTCCATTGTTCGAAATGCCAACGCTTTTCTAGCTAAAGAAGTTCACATCATCGGTAATAAGCGTTGGAATAGACGCGGAGCCATGGTCACCGATCGATACCAACACATCAGACACCATGAAACCGTTGAAGAGTTCATCATCTGGGCTAAAGCAGAGAAACTACCAATAATTGCTCTGGATAACGTACCCGGCTGCAAGAAGATAGAGCAATATTCACTTCCTAAGGAATGCGTATTCCTGTTCGGTCAAGAAGGACCCGGTTTATCCGAGGAAGCCATCAAAGCAAGCGATGTTGTTCTAGAAATCACCCAGTTTGGGTCTACCAGGTCCATCAATGCCTCTGCTGCAGCGGCTATAACCATGCATGCATGGGTGCAGCAGCACGTGTTCGGCTAAACTTGACCTTGGCCCTTTGAATTAGAAATGAGATTGCCATGCCTGCTTTTGTGATTGTGGGAGCCCAATGGGGTGACGAAGGTAAAGGCAAGGCAACTGACCTTTTAGCTGAGCACATTGAATATGTAGTTAAGTTCAATGGTGGTAATAACGCAGGTCACACTGTGGTTATTGGTAGTGAAAAATATGCTTTGCACTTACTTCCATCGGGTATTTTGACTCCAGGTGTTATTCCTGTGATTTCAAACGGTGTTGTTATTGATCTTCATGTTCTATTTGAAGAATTGGATGCACTAAATGCTCGTGGCATAGACACCAGCCGTTTACGTATTTCAGCTAACGCTCACGTCATTACGCCTTATCACGTATCACTTGATAAGACAGCTGAAAGATTCTTAGGCAAGCGTGCTATTGGAACTACCGGTCGAGGCATTGGCCCAACCTACGCAGATAAGATCAACCGCATTGGCATTCGTATTCAGGATCTTTTCGATGAATCGATTCTTCGCCAAAAAGTTGAGGCTGCACTAGTTCAGAAAAACCAGTTACTAAGTAAGGTTTATAACCGTGCTGCAATCAAAGCTGAAGAAATAGTTGCAGAGTTACTGAGCTATACAGAACGTCTAAAGCCATATGTTGCTGATACTGCATTAGAACTACACCAAGCTATTGAAGCTGGTAAGAATGTTCTATTTGAAGGCGGTCAAGCAACAATGCTTGATGTTGATCACGGAACCTATCCGTTCGTAACTTCATCTAATGCAACTGCTGGTGGTGCTGCTACCGGATCTGGTATTGGTCCTGGGTTATTCCAGAACGTAATTGGAATTGTTAAGGCATACACAACTCGTGTTGGTGCCGGACCTTTCCCAACCGAATTGTTTGATGAGTGGGGCGAGCTCCTTCGTCAAACAGGTCACGAGTATGGAACAACAACAGGAAGACCACGTCGTTGTGGTTGGTATGACGCTCCGATAGCTCGTTACTCGGCTCGCATCAACGGTTTAACTGATTTTGTTTTAACTAAACTCGATGTTCTAACCGGAATCAAAGAGATTCCTGTTTGTGTTGCATATGAAGTTGATGGAAAACGAGTTGAAGAAGTTCCTGTTTCACAGTCAGATTTCCACCATGCAATTCCTATCTATGAAAACTTTCCAGGTTGGGATGAAGACATCACCGGATGCAGAAGCTTTGAAGAACTTCCTAAGAATGCTCAGGACTACGTCAGAGCTTTAGAGAAGATGAGTAATTGCAGAATCTCAGCCATTGGTGTTGGTCCTGACCGTAGTGCAACTATCGTGTTGCATGACATGCTTGGCTAACGGTTAGCTTCATCCTCGTCATCATCTGAAACGCTCGGGTTATCGTGGTATTGAACCCCCTGAGCAGGATCGTTGTTCTTGTAT
>CAIXVE010000034.1 GCA_903922825.1 uncultured Micrococcales bacterium
GGCTGTTCGTCTAATCGGCGGCTACATTCTTTTGGTGGTGTGCACAGTGCTGATTGGTCTGGCAATTGCGATTGCTAACGTCTTGATTCCAACTGTTGTTCGTGAACAGTTCCCCAAGAAGATCGAACTCATTACTGGCATCTATGTGACGTTGCTAGCGATATCTGCGAGCTTGGCCGCCACAATTGCTGTTCCAGTTGCAGGATTCTTTGGCTCATGGCGCGGGGCCTTAGGAATCTGGTTGATTCCCGCTGTGCTTGGAATTATTTTCTGGTTACCAATTGTTAGAACCAAGGAGGTAGAAGTTGTTGTTACTGCAGAAACCCACGCTCAAGAAAGACGTGCGGTTATGCGTTCACCGCTTACTTGGGCAATTGTTGCTTTCTTTGGCTTGCAGTCATTGGGTTTCTACTGCATTTTGAATTGGCTACCTCAGTTACTTGTTGATCGAGGGATGAGTGAAGCTGATGCTGGAAGTCTGTTGGGTCTGGCTACCTTTGTGGGCGTTCCAACAGGATTCTTAATTTCCTTGGTAATCCGTAAGTTCAAGACCCTGTCGTACATTTCAATGACTGTGACTTCGCTCACTCTTACCGGATTCACCTTATTACTTTTGAATCATGACCTTGTGCTAGTAGCCTGTTTGATTGCTGGTTTTGGTTTTGCAGCAACCTTCCCATTATCTTTGACTTTGATTGGCTCAAGAGCAAGCACAGCAACTCAAACAACTCAGCTATCTGCTCTGTCTCAAGGATGGGGCTACTTAATTGCGGCCACAGGTACCTTCCTCTTTGGTTTCTTGAAGGATGTGACAGGTGGCTGGGAGAGTAGTTTGTATATGCTTATCGGCTTGACTGCTTTGCAGTTGATTGCAGGCTACCTAGCGGGTAAAGATCGGCACATTCCTGCTGAATAAAAAAAGAACCTGTCGGTTAGGACAGGTTCATTTTTATTGAAATCTTCTTTATAGAGAAGAAACCTTCTTAGCGATAGCTGACTTGCGGTTAGCTGCCTGGTTCTTGTGGATTACACCCTTTGAAACAGCCTTGTCTAGCTTCTTGGTTGCAACCTTCAAAGCTTCTGCAGCTTTGGTCTTGTCTCCAGTTGCTGCAGCAGTGCGGACAGCTTTAACAGCAGTCTTTACTTCGCTGCGAACAGCCTTGTTGCGCTCGGCTGCTTTCGCGTTGGTGCCAATGCGCTTGATCTGCGACTTGATATTTGCCATGTTTCACTTTCTTTGGTTGTTCAGCACATGCCGAACTTTTAGAAAAATTAGTTTTGGATTGATCAATTGGAGACACTCAACTGAACTTCTCAAGAATACCAGCGTTTAGGGCTTATCGGCAAGCCAATCGGGGCCAAATCTGGCTGGATTATGCGACAATATGGGGGAGGCATTCGCTTCAATCACTTACTTTCTAGTCTTCTAAGAGGTCTTCTTTGTCGCCACGCGCTACCACCAGGCTTGAGCCGGCTAAGACCAACCCGGATTTCATCCGTAATTTCTGCATTATTGCTCACATCGACCACGGTAAATCGACCCTAGCTGACCGCATGCTGCAGCTAACTGGAGTGGTTGACGCTCGTTCTATGAGAGCTCAGTACTTGGACCGCATGGACATCGAGCGTGAGCGTGGTATCACTATCAAGTCTCAGGCTGTTCGTATGCCATGGGAACTTGACGGTCAAACCTACGCGTTGAACATGATTGACACTCCTGGTCACGTTGACTTCACCTACGAAGTTTCAAGATCTTTGGCTGCTTGTGAAGGTGCTGTGTTGCTGGTTGATGCGGCTCAAGGTATTGAGGCTCAAACTTTGGCTAACTTGTATTTGGCTTTGGAAAATGATTTGACCATTATTCCTGTTCTAAACAAGATTGATCTTCCTGCCGCTCAACCTGAGAAGTATGCAGAGGAACTGGCAGAACTTATAGGTGGACAGCCAGAAGACTGTTTGCGAGTTTCCGGTAAAACAGGTGTTGGTGTTGATGCACTGCTTGACAAGATTGTTCGGACAATTCCACATCCAGTGGGTGACCCTAACGCTCCAGCTAGAGCGATGATCTTTGACTCTGTGTATGACTCTTACCGCGGTGTTGTTACCTACGTTCGTATGGTTGATGGCAGTTTGAGTAATCGTGAAAAGATTACGATGATGTCAACTAAGGCTGTTCACGAATTATTGGAGATCGGTGTTTCATCACCTGAACCCGAACCGACCAAAGGTTTAGGTGTTGGTGAAGTAGGTTACCTGATTACCGGTGTGAAGGATGTTAGACAGTCCAAGGTTGGTGACACTGTTACCACGGCGATGAAATCTGCCACTGTTGCTCTAAAAGGTTATTCAGAACCTAAACCGATGGTTTACTCAGGTATTTATCCAATTGATGGTTCTGACTATCCAATTCTTCGTGAAGCTTTAGATAAGTTAAAGCTTTCTGATGCTTCTTTGGTTTATGAACCAGAAACTTCGGTTGCTCTTGGCTTTGGTTTTAGATGTGGTTTCTTGGGGCTATTGCACCTTGAAATTATCACTGAACGTTTAGAGCGTGAGTTCGGTCTTGATTTGATTGCTACCGCACCTTCCGTTATCTATGAAGTGACTCTTGATGACAAAAAGGAAGTCACTGTTACCAACCCGAGTGAATATCCAACCGGAAAGATTTCTAAAGTTTTAGAGCCTATGGTTAGAGCCACGATCCTGTCGCCTAAAGACTACGTTGGTGCGATTATGGAACTTTGCCAGGGTAGACGTGGCTCAATGGTTGACATGCAGTATTTCGGAACTGATCGTGTTCAACTGCGTTATGACATGCCGCTTGCTGAGATTGTTTTTGACTTCTTCGATCACTTGAAGTCAAAGACTCAAGGTTATGCATCTTTGGATTACGAAGAGAACGGTCTTGCTGAAGGTGATTTAGTTAAGGTCGATATTCTTTTGCAGGGTGAGCAAGTGGATGCGTTTAGCGCCATTGTTCACAAAGACAAGGCTTATGCCTATGGCGTGATGATGACCACCAAGCTGCGTGAACTTATTCCACGTCAGCAGTTCGAGGTTCCTATTCAGGCGGCTATTGGTGCTCGAATCATTGCTCGTGAAAGTATTCGAGCCATGCGTAAAGACGTTTTGGCTAAGTGTTACGGTGGTGACATTTCTCGTAAACGTAAGCTTCTTGAAAAGCAAAAAGAAGGTAAGAAGCGTATGAAGATGGTGGGTCGTGTTGAAGTTCCGCAGGAAGCTTTCATCGCTGCTCTAACTACCGATGCAGAGAAAAAAGGCAAGAAGAAGGGCGACTAATGGCCCAGCTTCCTAAAGGTGAGACTGCACCTAGTGATGGTCTAATTCCTTTGGTCTTTGATTCTTCAAAAAACTCTTTCCATGCCTATGTTCACATTCCTTACTGCTTGACTCGTTGTGGCTACTGTGATTTCAATACCTACACATCTACTGAATTGGGCGATACCTCCCAAGCTGATTACTTTGAACTGGTTTTGAAAGAGATTGATTTCTCTAAATCTGTTCTTGAGAAATCAGGTGTTCCCGTTAGAAAGCTGAGTTCGGTTTTCTTTGGTGGTGGAACACCAACTCTCTTACCGGTGCAGGATTTGGTAAGCATTCTCAAGAAATTAGTTGAAGCCTTTGGAATTGAGACTGGTAGTGAAATTACTACCGAGGCTAATCCGGATTCTGTCGATCAGGATTACTTGAAGGCATTGAAGGATGCAGGATTTACTCGTGTTTCATTCGGTATGCAGTCAGCTGTTCCTCATGTTCTAAAAGTGCTTGAAAGAACACATAAACCTGAGAACGTTTCTTTGAATGTTCAAAGAGCAAAAGGAGTTGGTTTACAAACCAGCGTCGACCTCATTTATGGAACTCCTGGTGAATCTTTAGCTGATTGGCGAAAGAGTTTGGAAGCGGCTATCGCAATGGATACCGACCACATCTCCGCATACAGTTTGATTGTTGAACCTGGTACAAAACTTGCAAGGCAAATTAAATCAGGCGAAGTTTCATCACCTGATGACGCCCTACATGCTGATATGTATGAGTTGGCTGAGGAACTGTTAACCCAAGCTGGATTCGCTAATTATGAAGTGAGCAACTGGGCTAAAACTCAAGATCTCGAATCTAAACACAATGTTGCTTATTGGGAGTCTAAAGACTGGTGGGGTTACGGGCCAGGTGCACATTCACATGTCGGGGGAGTCCGTTGGTGGAATGTTAAGCATCCGGCGGCTTATGCAGAGCGAATTCATAATGAGGTTTCACCAGCTCTTGAGAGAGAGTTGGTTGATCAAGAGAACCGGCACGTGGAGAAAGTAATGCTTGAAGCACGTTTAGCTAAGGGTATGGATGTCAGTTGGCTAAAAGATAATGGCTTTGGTGAAGCAAAGGCGCTATCTGAGTTGATTGCTGATGGTCTGGTTGATGGGAAAGCCTTGATTGCAGGCAAATTAGTGTTGACACTCAAAGGAAGATTACTGGCTGACTTAGTGGTCAGAAGATTATTAGGGTTCTAGGATTTAGTTGAGGGAAAGGTTTGATCATGGCTTATTGCGTATCGTGTGACAAAGAAGTGAAGACGGGGAAGTTTTGTAACACCTGTGGAAAGCAACTGATTGGTAGCAAGGCAGAAATTTCCGATTCCATCTCATTGGATGCGGGTAGCGATGCTGGTACAACTAGTGGTTCAACAGTGACTGCTTTGTGGGCTCACCTCGCTCCATTGCTTGGAGCAGTAGCTGGTCTATTTACTGGTGGTCTTGCGCTGCTTCTTCTTTGGTTGCCAGGGCTTCTAATTAGGAATTCTCTTAAGTCCACGGCCTTCGATAAGAGACACGCAACTGAATCCATGAACTTTCAGTTGAGTCTTTTGCTTTACGTGATTATTTTGCTTCCGGTTGCACTTCTTACACTTGGATTAGGTGCTTTCCTATACATTCCTTTAGGTATCACCGCGCTAGTTTTCAACATCCAAGCAATAGTGAATGCAAACCACGGTCGCGAGTATAGATACCCACTAACTATTCGTTTTGTGAAGTAATATTGGCACTCTAGGAGTTAGAGTGCTAACTCTTGCTTGAAAAGTAGGAGTCAAAATGATCACAGAACGCAGCATGGCTGTTCTGCGCGCCATCATTGAAGACTTCATTGCCACTAGCGAACCTGTGGGTTCTAAATCCTTGGTAGAAAGATACAACTTCGGGGTTTCAAGTGCGACTATTCGTAATGACATGTCACAGCTTGAAGAAGAAGGCTACATTGCAGCCCCACACACTTCCAGTGGACGTATTCCAACTGATAAGGGTTATCGAGCTTTTGTTGATCAGCTAACCCAGGTTGAAGAGGTTGCAACGGATGTTCGTAAGAACTTAAATGACCTAAAGAAACTTTTTTCTAAGACCTTAGATCAACTTACCGACCTTGATGAGAAACTGCAGACTTCTGCACAACTGCTTGCTAAAGCAACAGGCGAAGCAGCTGTGGTGCAATATCCAAACTTGCAGGTTGTTTTGATTAGTTCAATTGAGCTCATCAAGGTCGCTGAAAACAAAATACTTTTGCTTTTAATCACTGATGCTCAGCGAATTCAACAGCATGTTGTCTTGTTGAAGGATGCCGTATCTGATGACGATCTAAATCTTATCAAGATGAAACTAAATGAAGAGTGCGCGGGTAAGCCAATAGAGGTTCTAACTGAGAAGCTCCCTAAGCTAGCAAGTTTGTTCTCAGCAAAACTAAAGCCAGTGGTTGATCTTCTTCTTTCAAACCTTCGCTTACTAACCGATGCCAACAAGCAGGACAAAGTTGCCTTTGCTGGAACGTCTAACTTGGTTCGTAACGAGAGTGAGTTCGCTGGTGGTCTTGAGTCCCTGTTGAAAACTTTTGATGACCAGAGCGAAACGTGGCAAGTATTGAACTCTTGGCACTTAGAGAGTGCTCAACCACGAGCAATTATTGGTAGTGAGAACACTGTGATTGAGCTTTCTACTAGTTCGTTATTGCTTTCTAGCTATTCGAACCAAGGAACAGAAGTTGCAAAGGTTGCTTTGGTGGGTCCAACCAGAATGAACTATTCAAAGAATTTGGCTGCTGTTTTAGCTCTAGCCAATCTACTTTCAAACGAGATAGAGGACTAGTTTGCAAGATCATTACGAAGTGCTTGGTGTTTCAAGAGATGCTAGCCAAGACGAAATCAAGAAGGCTTACCGCAAGTTAGCTCGTCAACTGCACCCAGACATGAATCCTTCCGAAGATGAGCAAGAACGTTTCAAGCAGGTTACTCACGCTTATGAAGTTCTAAGTGATGAGAACTCAAGAGCCAACTACGACAATGGTGGTTCAAACCCGTTCGAAGGATTTGGCTTTGGGGATATCTTCAACAACTTCTTTGGTGGAGGCCAACGCGGTCCTCGTAACTTTGCAGAACGTGGCCAAGATGCGCTTTTGAGGGTTGAACTTACCCTGGCTGAAGTGGTTTTTGGTGTTGAGAAGAAGATAGACATTGATACAGCTGTGTTGTGTGAGACATGTTTGGGCACCACCTGCAGACCAGGCACAAGTGCCAAGATTTGTGATATCTGTCAGGGCTCAGGAAGTATTTCAAGGCAAGTTCGTTCACTATTAGGAAATGTTGTTACTTCATCACCTTGCAATGCTTGTCGAGGTTATGGCCAAGTAATTCCTGATCCATGTGTCACATGTCGTGGACAGGGTAGAACACGAGCTTCTAGAACCTTGGATCTAAACATTCCTGGTGGAGTGGAGCATGGATTACGTCTGCAGCTTTCAGGTCAAGGTGAAGTTGGTTTTGCTGGTGGTCCTTCAGGAGATATTTATGTTGAAGTTAACGTTTCCCCTGATGAACATTACGAACGTAACGGTGATGACATAGAGGCAAGTCTTGAGGTTCCTTTATATGATGCTGTTCTAGGAACTGTTGTGAAGGTTAAGACTTTTGATGGTGAAGAAGATGTCGAGGTTAAACCAGGTTCGCAAACCGGTGATGTCGTCACCTTGAAAGGTAGAGGAATCAAACATCTTCGCCATAACGGTAGAGGAGACCTTCACATCAATCTTCGAGTTCTAACTCCAACCAAGGTTGATTCCAAAGAGAAAGAACTTTTCAAAAAACTCAGTGAACTTCGTAAGTCTGAGAAGCCAACACTGGCTAAGCGCAACGCTTCAAGCTTTGGTCGCGGACGTAGACGCTAATGGTTGAACCATTATTTATTCAAAGTTCTTTGACTGACACCGTTGTTGGGGCAACCGTTGTTTTGGCTGGTGAGGAAGCCAAGCACGCTATTGCGGTTAGAAGAATGCGAGTTGGGGAAACGATCCAGTTGAGCAATGGTTTAGGCCTCAGAGTTCGTGGAACTGTTTCATCATTTGATAAGACCACCTTGAATGTTCTAGTGTCTGATGTTGAGCATGAAACTAAGCCTGCGCTCTTGTTCGTCTTGATTCAAGCTTTGGCTAAGGGTGACCGGGATGAATTGGCCATTCAAACTTCCACAGAGTTGGGTATTTCTGAAGTTATCCCTTGGCAGTCTGATAGGTCTGTCAGCAAATGGGAAGGTCAAAAGCAAGATAAAGGTCGTAGTCGTTGGCAGGCTATCTGCTTGGAGGCGACTAAGCAGTCCTTGAGAGCTTTTGTCCCTGAAGTTAGAGATGTGCTGGATTCAAAGGAACTAGCTAAGACTTTTGATTCCTTCGATCAGATTTTGGTTCTAGACCCATCCGGTGAGCCACTTTCATCATTAGTTCTACCTGGTAGGGGTTCAGTTGCTCTAGTGGTCGGTCCTGAAGGTGGGATTAGCGATGGTGAATTAGAACTATTTACTAAGGCCGGGGCTAAGGTTTTATCGCTGGGAGCCGGTATTTTGCGGACTTCAACAGCAGGACCGGCCCTGTTAGCGGCCCTAACACTTAGGTGATTATCGCCCTAGACTTGTTCTAGATAAGGAGCTTTACTTGGATTGCATTTTCTGCAAGATCACCTCGGGTCAAATCCCAACCAACTTTGTTGCTGTTTCTGAGCACGCGGTGGCTTTCAACGACATCTCGCCTAGACAACCGGTTCACGTATTGGTTGTTCCTAAGCAACATTTCAATGATGTTGCTGATTTAAATAATTCTTCCCCTGAAATTTTGGCTGACCTGATGGCGTTGGCTATGAAGGTTGCTGGTGACACTAGTGAAGGTTCATTCAGGTTGACTTTCAATACCGGTAAAGAAGCCGGTCAGAGCGTGTTCCACGCTCATGCTCACGTGACTAGCGTTCAGCCAAGGTAGTTATGTCAAATAAGAATTTGAGAGATACCAAAATAGATTTCGCTATCGAGGATGTTGACGTAGTCAAAGTTCTTGGGATGCAGGATGAGCTCCTAAAGAGCATTGAGAAAATTCATCCGAATGTCTCTGTCTTAGTGAGAGGAAACAGCGTTTCTCTTTCTGGAACCGAATCGGAATGTTTTGTGGTCAAGAAGCTAATTGATGAAGCAATTTCTATGGTGAAGGCAGGTCAAACTATGGCTCCGATAGATATCGCTGTTTCATCCAGGATGATTAGTAAAGATCAGTCACCTACACAGATGCTCAGTCAAAGCATTCTTTCAAGTCGTGGGAAGAACATTAGACCGAAGACGGCTAATCAGAAGAAATATGTTGATGCGATAGACGAGAACACAATTGTGTTCGGCATAGGTCCTGCTGGAACTGGTAAGACTTATCTAGCTATGGCTAAAGCTGTTCAAGCTTTGCAGCGTAAAGAAGTTTCAAGAATCATTTTGACCAGACCTGCTGTTGAGGCAGGAGAGCGTCTAGGTTTTTTACCTGGAACTCTAACCGACAAGATCGACCCTTATCTAAGACCGCTCTTTGATGCACTTCACGAAATGCTTGATCCAGAATCTATTCCTAAGTTGATGAGCTCTGGAACCATAGAAGTAGCGCCACTTGCATATATGCGTGGAAGAACCTTGAATGATTCATTCATTATTTTGGATGAGGCGCAGAACACAACACCAGAACAGATGAAGATGTTCCTAACCAGACTTGGATTCAATTCCAAGATGGTAGTTACCGGAGATGTTACCCAGATTGATTTACCTGGTGGTAAATCTGGTTTGAATGTTGCCAACAACATCTTGACCAAGGTTGATGACTTGCAGTTCTGTTACCTAGATTCATCTGATGTGGTCAGGCACGCACTTGTCGGTCGTATCGTCGATGCTTATTCAAAGTTTGAAGCCAAGGCTTTGGCTAAACGAGGTAATCGATGAGCATTGAATTAGAGAACGAATCAGGAATTGATGCTCCGTTGGAGCAGATCCTTGGGTTAGCCGATTTTGCACTAGCCAAAATGCACATCGATCCAGCAGCTGACATCGAGATTCTCTTAGTTGATGAACTAGTGATGGAACAGTATCACTTGGACTGGATGCAGGAATCCGGGCCAACCGATGTGTTGAGTCAACCAATCGATGGGCTTAGACCAGGTAAACCAAATGCAGTTACTCCTGCAGGTCACTTAGGGATGATTGTGCTCTGTCCGCAGGTTGCCATCAAACAGGCTGTCACAGCTGGTCACTCTAGTGAAAGAGAAATGCTGATTTTGGTTGCCCATTCAATCCTTCATCTATTGGGCTATGACCATGTTGAAAAAGACGATGAAGTTGAGATGTTTGCTTTGCAGGAAGAAATTGTTGCTGAGTATTTAGGTTCATTCGGAGCCTAGATGATCTATTTAGCTGTTTTCTTTGTTGTGATACTTGCCCTAGCAAGCTTGCTTCTTGCAACCACAGAAGCCGTGATTCATCTAACCGAAGAAGATGACCGCCCTACCGAAGGTATTGCATTTGCCAAGTTGGTTGTGGTTTCACTGTTTGCAGTTGTTCTAAGTCTTATCTTTGTTAGTTTCGGCTTTCAAATCTGGGTGGTTATCGGATTCAGTTTGCTTTTAGTACTCGGGTTGGTTTTTACCATGCAGATTCTGGCTCGAGGTATTGGCAAGAGCAAATTTGCTTCCAAGCTGGTGAGAAGACTTTCACCTTTTATTAGATCAATCAACATCTTGTTCACTCCGCTCTCACTGCCTACAGAATCAACTGAAGAGTATGAGCAGGAACTTATTGAATCTGTCGAAGAGCTATCGGAGACTATCGCTCGGGAGATCATGGTGCCAAGAATTGACATGGTCACTATTCCGGCTGAAGAGACACTTGCTCAGAGTATGACCGTTTTCTTTAGATACGGATTCTCCAGGTTGCCGGTGATTGGCAAGAACCTCGATGACGTTAAAGGAATTCTCTATATCAAGGATGTTGCACGTTTGATTCACGAGAATCCTGAGCGGGCTAAGGGTGTTCGTGCAATAGATATAGCTCGGCCTGCTGTGTTTATTCCTGAAAGCAAGCCGGTTGATGATTTGTTGCAGCAGATGCAGCAGTCAAGAACTCACATCGGTTTGATTGTTGATGAATACGGTGGGGTAGCGGGACTTGTAACCATGGAAGATGTTATTGAGGAAATCGTTGGCAACATCAGCGATGAGTATGACAAAGAACTTCCAGAGATTGAAGAACTTGAAGATGGATCTCTTCGAGTCAGCACAAGGCTTTCCTTGTTTGATTTAGGTGAACATTTCGATCTTGAACTTGAAGATGAAGATGTTGACAGTGTTGGTGGTTTGTTGGCTAAGGAACTTGGAAGATTGCCGGCTAAGAACGATCAGATTGAGTTCAGCGGGTTGATTGTGAAGGTTGACCGCATTGAAGGTCGACGTAAGAGGGTCGTAACAGCAATAGTGAAAATGTCTGAGGAACTTATTTCAGCCAGAACAGCCTTGGAGGTTGAGCAAGAATGAGTCCTTTTAGAGCCGGTTTTATTACCTTTGTCGGTAGACCAAACGTTGGTAAATCAACGTTAACCAATGCATTGGTGGGTGAGAAGATTGCGATCACCAGTTCAAAGCCTCAGACCACCCGTAAAGCCATTCGCGGAATTGTGAACACGCCTGATGCTCAGTTGATCATTGTTGACACCCCGGGTTTGCACCGACCTAGAACTCTTTTGGGTCAAAGGCTAAACGATGTAGTTGAACACACACTAAGTGAAGTTGATGTGATTGGTTTCTGTGTTCCAGCCGATGAAAAAATCGGTCCAGGCGATGCTTTCATAAATACCCAACTTGATAAATACCGCAGAGCCAAGCTTGTTGCTCTGGTTACGAAATCTGAGAAGGTATCCAGAAAAGCTTTAGCTGAGCAGCTTTTGGCTATCAGTGAATTGCGTGAATGGGATGAGATTATTCCGGTGAGCGCTCTAACCGGTGACATGGTTGAAGAATTGAAGAGCCTTCTTGGTGGAATGCTTCCTGAATCTAAAGAGCTTTATCCTCAGGATCTAGTCACTGAAGAGACTCTGGAGAATCGTATTTGTGAACTTATTCGTGAGGCTGCTTTGGAAGAATCTCGTGAAGAATTGCCACATTCGCTTGCTGTGACCATTGAAGAGCATGGACCTAGACCAGATAGCAACATCTATGACATCCATGCCAACCTATGGGTTGAAAGAGATTCACAGAAGCCAATAGTTATTGGTAGAGGCGGACAACGTTTGAAGCAAATTGGTTCCGATGCACGTGTTGAGATTGAGAAACTGGTTGGCTCCAAGGTTATGTTGATGATTCGTGTGAAGGTGGCTCCGGCTTGGCAGAGTGACCCGAAACAATTGGGTCGGTTAGGTTTATAGGATTAGGTATGCGCAATAATCAAAAGCCTTCGGCAATGCCGATTCACAAGTATCGACCTTTTCATGAACAGATCAAGGTTGAGCTCACAGATAGAACCTGGCCTACCAAGCGTATAACTGAAGCACCGATTTGGTGTGCTGTTGACCTTCGTGATGGAAATCAAGCTCTGATTGACCCGATGAGCCCTGAGCGCAAGATGAAGATGTTCGAGCTTTTGGTAAACATGGGTTACAAAGAAATCGAAGTTGGTTTTCCTTCTGCTTCACAAACCGATTTTGATTTTGTTAGACAACTAATTGAAGGTGGACACATTCCTGAGGATGTCACCATTCAGGTGCTCACTCAGGCTAGAGATCACTTGATTGAAAGAACTTACGAATCAATCAAGGGTGTTCACAGAGCTATCGTGCACCTTTATAACTCAACTTCAGTTTTGCAAAGAAGAGTTGTGTTCAATGCCGATAAGCAAGGTGTAATCGACATTGCTCTTGCTGGTGCACGCAAGTGCCTTGAAATGGAAAAAACTGTTCCAGAAACAGTTGTTCATTACGAATATTCACCAGAGAGCTATACCGGAACTGAATTAGAGTTCGCTCTAGAGGTGTGCAACGCGGTTATCAATGAATTCCAACCGACACCTGATCACAAGATGATTATCAATCTACCTGCAACTGTTGAGATGGCAACCCCAAACGTTTATGCCGACTCAATTGAGTGGATGAGTAGAAATCTAAATAGACGAGATTCAGTGCTGTTATCGCTCCACCCACACAACGACCGAGGTACTGCGGTTGCAGCTGCCGAACTGGGTTACATGGCTGGAGCAGATCGAATTGAAGGCTGCTTGTTTGGCAATGGGGAGCGAACTGGAAACGTTGATTTAGTGACACTCGGGTTAAACCTTTTCAGTCAGGGCATAGATCCACACATTGATTTTTCGGACATTGATGGAATCAAGCGAACAGTTGAATACTGCAATCAACTTCGTGTTCCAGAGAGAACACCTTACGGTGGAGATCTTGTCTACACAGCGTTCTCAGGTTCGCACCAGGACGCAATCAAAAAGGGCTTCGAAAGAATGCACAAGGATGCCAAGGACGCTGGTGTCGACCAAGAGTCACTGGTTTGGGCAGTTCCTTATCTTCCAATTGACCCTAAAGATGTTGGCCGCTCTTATGAAGAGGTCATCAGAGTTAATTCACAATCAGGTAAGGGTGGTGTCGCCTACCTTCTAAAGAGCGATCACAACCTTGAGCTTCCTAGAAGATTGCAGATTGAATTCTCACGTGTGGTTCAGAACAAGACCGATGCTGATGGTGGAGAGGTCACCTCGGCACAACTTTGGGATATTTTCCAAGATGAATACCTTCCATCCAGTATCCCTTCAAAGAAATGGGGCAGGTTAGAGCTCAAGCGTATGAGCACAGTTTCTGAGATGGATGGTGTGGTTCAATTACAGGCTGTTATTAGAGATGGCGCGGAAGAGGTTTCGCTTTCGGGTACCGGTAATGGCCCTATCTCTGCTTTCCTTGAGGTTTTGGCTAAGCAGGGAATTACTGTTTCACTACTGGATTACTCAGAGCACACCTTAGGAGCTTCAAGCGATGCTCAGGCTGCTGCTTATGTTGAACTTTCTGTTGAGGGTAAGACTCTTTGGGGCGTTGGCATCGACGGTGACATTTCTAATGCATCTTTGAAGGCTGTCATTTCAGCGGTTAACCGCTCTAAGCGGTAATACTTGTTAGGTGCCTACCTATCGAGATGAAGCAGTTGTGCTGCGCACCCACAAACTGGGTGAAGCAGATCGCATTGTCACTATGCTCACTCGTTATCACGGTCAGGTCAGAGCCGTAGCTAAAGGGGTTAGACGGACCGCTTCAAAACTGGGTGCACGCTTAGAACCCTTCATGGCCATCGATGTTCAGTGTTATGAAGGTAAAAACTTAGACACTGTTACACAAGTTGAAATCATTGGAGCTTACGGTGGAGTTATCACCGAAGTTTATGAAGCTTTCACTGTTGCCAATGTGATGGTGGAAACAGCTATGCGTTTGACTGGTGAAGAGCCTGCAACGCAGCATTACCTATTGCTTGTTGGAGCACTTCGATCTCTTGCAAAGCAAGAGCACGATCCATCGCAGATTCTAAACAGCTATCTCCTTCGAGCTTTAGCCATATCTGGATATGCCCCTAACTTTGATACCTGCACCGGTTGCCAAATGCCTGGACCACATTCGGCTTTTTATATTCAAACCGGAGGTGTGGTTTGTGAAACTTGTTTGGCGCCAGGAGCTGCGATTATCGGCAAAGAAGTAACAAAGCTTTTAGGTTCTTTACTTGCCGGTGAGTGGGAGGTAGTCGATAGCGCTATTCCAGAACTAAAACAATCCGCTACCGGAGTGGTCAATGCCTATAGCCAGTGGCATATTGATAAGGGACTCAAATCAATGAATCATCTGGAGAAGGCATGAGAAAGCCAAAGTTCACAGGAACAGTGCCACAGCACATAGCCATCGTTATGGACGGTAATGGTCGTTGGGCTAATGCCAGAGGGCTAACCAGAGTTGAGGGTCATCGAGCAGGTGAAGCAGCTCTCATGGATGTCATCGAAGGCGCTATTGCTGCTGGAGTTAAATACTTGACTGTTTTTGCTTTCTCAACTGAGAACTGGAAGCGCTCACCTGATGAGGTTAAGTTCTTGATGAACTATAACCGTGAAGTTCTAAGAAGAAGAAGAGATCAATTGAATGAGTGGGGAGTTAGGGTTCGCTGGGCTGGTAGAAGACCGAAACTATGGCCTTCAGTCATAGATGAGCTTTTGACTGCAGAGAAACTAACCAAAAAGAACAAGGGTCTGGTGTTCACCATGTGTGTGAACTACGGGGCTCGCACTGAATTAGTTGATGCTATCAACCAGATGATTGAAGATAAAGACTCTGGCAAGATTAAGGGTTCGATTACTGATAAGACAGTTCAGAAGTATCTACTAACTAGAGATCTTCCTGATGTCGACTTGTTTATTCGCACCAGTGGTGAGCAGCGGATATCCAACTTTTTGCTTTGGCAGAGTGCATATTCAGAGTTTGTCTTTTCTGAAGTGCTTTGGCCTGATTTTGGTCATAAAGACCTTTGGCAAGCTATAGAAGCCTTCTCTAAGCGCAATAGGCGTTTCGGGAAAGCCGAGGACAAGCCTAAGAAATCTAAGGGTTCTGCCAAGTAAACTGGTTATCCAAGCACCGTAAGCCAACGGTGTTTATGAAAGGGAGCACCAAATGTCAGCCCCATCTTCTTTAGATGCAGTTATTTCTCTAGCTAAACGCAGAGGATTTGTTTTTCCAGCCGGTGAAATCTACGGTGGAACCCGTTCAGCCTGGGATTACGGACCTTTAGGTGTTGAACTAAAAGAGAACATCAAGCGCCAGTGGTGGCGGGCTATTGTGTCCTCTCGTGAAGATATCGTTGGTCTTGATTCGTCAGTTATCTTGCCACGTAAGGTTTGGGAATCTTCGGGCCACGTCAAAGAGTTCACTGATCCTTTGATTGAGTGCACATCCTGTCACAAGCGATTCAGAGCTGATCATCTTGAAGAGGCTTTTGAAGAGAAAAAGGGTAGAGTCCCTGCGTCTTTGTCTGAAATTCCTTGTCCTAACTGTGGTGGTAAAGACATTTGGACTGAACCTAAGATGTTCAACGGTTTGCTAAAGACCTTCCTAGGTCCAGTTGAAGATGAATCGGGGCTGCATTATCTTCGTCCCGAGACAGCTCAGGGTATTTTCGTAAACTTCGCTAACGTTCTAGGTGCTTCAAGGATGAAGCCTCCGTTTGGTATTGGTCAGATTGGTAAATCTTTCAGAAACGAAATCACTCCAGGTAACTTCATTTTTAGAACGCGTGAGTTTGAACAGATGGAAATGGAATTCTTCGTTGAGCCTGGATCAGATGAAACTTGGCATGACTACTGGATTGAAGAGCGCTTGAATTGGTATATCGATCTAGGTATCAAGCGTGAAAACCTTCGTTTGTTTGAGCACCCGAAGGAAAAGCTTTCACACTACTCAAAGCGAACCGTTGACATCGAATACAAGTTCGGTTTCCAAGGTTCTGAGTTTGGTGAACTTGAAGGTATTGCGAACCGCACTGACTTTGACCTGACTACTCACTCACGTGAATCTGGTGTTGATCTTTCATACTTTGATCAGGCAAAGGGTGAGCGTTGGACGCCTTACGTTATTGAACCGGCTGCTGGTTTGACCAGATCGCTAATGGCATTCCTAGTCGATGCATACGCTGAAGATGAAGCGCCTAACACTAAAGGTGGCGTTGATGTTAGAACAGTGCTCCGACTTGACTACCGTCTAGCTCCTGTTAAGGTTGCTGTTCTTCCGCTTTCTCGTAACGAAGATCTTTCACCGGTAGCCAAAAACCTTGCCCAAGATCTTCGAAAAAACTGGAACATTGATTTTGATGACTCTGGTGCGATTGGTAGAAGGTATCGACGTCAAGATGAAATTGGAACTCCGTTCTGTGTGACTGTTGACTTTGATTCTCTCGAAGACCAGGCTGTTACAGTTCGTGAGCGCGACACTATGGCGCAAGAGCGAGTTTCACTAGATAACCTCAAGGGATATCTTGCTACCAAGCTTGTCTCCTAGGAGTTTTCGTTGAAAGAACTTCACTACGGAAACATCAAGATAAAGACGCCGGTGGTTTTAGCACCGATGGCTGGTATTACTAATACCGCTTTTCGACGTCTCTGTCGTGAATTCGGTGGTGGACTCTACGTTTCTGAAATGGTGACTTCTCGTGCACTTGTTGAAAGAACCGAAGAGTCAATGCGGTTGATAGGGCACCATGAAAGTGAAGACATTCGCTCTGTTCAGCTATACGGTGTTGACCCGAAGACCATCGGGGAAGCAGTAACCATGCTGGTTGCTGAAAATAGAGCAGACCACATTGATTTGAACTTTGGCTGTCCTGTCCCTAAAGTCACTCGTAAAGGTGGCGGTGCTGCATTGCCTTATAAGCAAGATCTTTTCTCAGCGATTGTCTCGTCTGCGGTCAAAGCTGCGGGGGACATTCCTGTGACCGTGAAGATGCGTAAAGGAATAGATTCCGATCATCTGACTTTTCTAGATGCGGGTAAGTCGGCTCGAGACGCAGGGGTCGCCGCTGTTGCGTTGCATGGTCGCACAGCCTCTGAGTATTACTCGGGGCAAGCTGATTGGAATGCAATTTATGAACTGAAAAATGCTTTGGGGGACGTGCAAGTTTTAGGTAACGGCGACATCTGGTCAGCTAATGATGCTATTCGGATGATGCGTCAGACCGGCGTTGATGGTGTAGTTGTTGGTCGCGGCTGTTTGGGTCGACCATGGCTTTTCGCAGATCTGCAACAGGCATTCGAAGAATATGCGAAAGATCCAAACTCTGACGCTGCCATTAACCCCGTCCAACCAACTTTAGGTGAGGTTGCAGAAGCTTTTAAGAATCATGCGGTCCTTCTGGTTGAATTTTTTGAATCGGAAGAGCGGGCTTGTCGGGACATCAGAAAGCATGTTGCTTGGTATTTCAAAGGTTATCCAGTAGGCGGAGAGTTCAGGGCTTCGTTAGCGCAGGTCGAAACGTTACAGCAAATTGATGATTTGCTTGGCACCTTAGACTGGTCTTTGCCTTACCCAGGTGAACTGGCTGAAGGGCCAAGGGGACGCTTGGGTGGAGCGAAGTCTTGTGCTTTGCCGGAAAATTGGTTGAACTCTAGGGAGCTTGTCGGTGCTGAACGAAAAATGCTCATGGAAGCTGAGATAGGGGTTTCTGGCGGATGAGTAAATATTCAGGTTTTGATGAGAAACGCTTCCTGCAAGAAGATGGTCCTGGTCGTTCTGCTCGAACGGAGTTTGCTCGAGACCGTGCTCGTGTCACTCACTCATCAGCTCTTCGAAGACTTGGGGCTAAAACTCAAGTTCTAACTCCAGGACAGGGTGATTTCGCCAGAACTCGACTCACACATTCACTCGAGGTGGCTCAAGTTGGGCGGGAGATGGCAGTTGAGTTTGGGATTGATCCGGACATTGTTGACACAGCCTGTTTGGCTCACGATCTAGGGCACCCACCTTTTGGACACAATGGCGAGAAAGCCTTGAACGAATGGTCGAAAGATTTCGGGGGATTTGAAGGTAATGCGCAAACACTCAGGATTCTGACTCGTCTTGAGCAAAAAGTTTTTGATAAACAAGGTAATGCTTTTGGTTTGAATCTAACTAGAGCAACTCTAGATGCCTGCTGCAAATATCCTTGGACTAGAGCCTCTGCTGTTGCCGATTCAGGCGCAGACAGATCTTTGAAGTTCGGTGTTTTTGAGGATGATGTTCCTGTTTTTGAATGGATTAGAGAGCAATCACCGGATGGCGTGAAATGCTTTGAAGCTCAAATCATGGATTTTAGCGATGACGTTGCATATTCAGTTCACGATTTTGAAGATGCAATTGTTGAAGGTTTCCTAAAACTAAACCAGCTCGATAATCACGAGCAAGAAATTGTCGCTGAGATTGAACGTTGGAATGGTCACCGAATCCCAACTGCGGAACTAGCCAGTGCGCTGGATCGATTGCAAGCGAACCCCTTTTGGCTGCACGACTGGTCCGATTCACCGAAGGAGATGGGGCAGTTAAAGAACTTAACATCATCGGTAATTGGCTCATTTGTTTCTCGAACTACAAAGGCCACTTTCCAAGAGAATGAAGGCTCAAGCTTTGCAAGATACGCAGCCGATGTTGTGGTTCCTGGTGAGGTTGCTGCCGAGATAGCTATATTCAAAGGCTTGGTTTCGTATTTCTTGATGTCAACTGATGAACGCAAGCCTTATTACGAAATGCAGAGAAACCTCCTCACCGAGCTAGCCGATGTTCTCATAGCAAGTAATGGCAAACATCTTGATTCGCTTAGTTCAATTGCATGGGCAAAAGCTAAAACAACCCAGGAGCAATACCGAGTGGTTGTTGATCAGATTGCTTGCTATACCGATGAGGCAGCATCACGCATGTTTGATTCATTAGTGAGCTCTAAGCGGAGCAGTATCTAATGGCCGGAAGAATCCCTCCTAAAGATATCGAAGCTATCAAGCAGCGGGTGAACATCGCTGATGTGGTCGGGGATTATGTTCAACTGAAGAATTCCGGAACTGGAGCACTTAAGGGGCTATGTCCTTTCCACGATGAGAAGTCACCGTCTTTTAACGTAAGAAGTGACCAAGGCTTCTATCACTGCTTTGGTTGTTCTGAGGGCGGCGATGTTTATAAGTTTCTGCAAAAGATTGAAAACATCACTTTCTATGAGGCTGTTGAAAAGATTGCAACCAAGATTGGTTACCAGATTAGTTATGAAGCAGGTAGCAGGGAAGATGGAGTCAATCGAGCTCGATTATTCGCAGCTAATGAAGCCGCGGCTAAGTTCTATCAAGATCAACTAAACACAGCCGAGGCCGCAACAGCAATTGAGTTTCTTACTCAAAGAAATTTCGATCAGACAGCCGCTAAACATTTTGGTTTAGGTTATGCACCTAAGGGCTGGAATTCTTTGGGAAATGCACTTAAAGCTCAAGGGTTCACCGAAGAAGAGCTGGTCAAAGTTGATCTCTTGGTTTCAAAAGAGGGGCGAAGTTATGACAAGTTTCGTGGTCGGTTAGTCTGGCCAATTCGGGACACAACCAACTCTGTTGTTGGTTTTGGTGCTCGAAAGATTTATGAAGATGATCCTTTAGCTAAATATGTGAACAGTTCTGAGACACCGGTGTATCACAAGTCGCAGGTTCTATATGGACTTGATCTGGCTAAAAAAGACATAGCGTCAAAGCGTCAGGTAGTTGTTGTTGAAGGATATACAGATGTAATGGCTTGCCATCTGGCTGGCATCACTACAGCAGTTGCCACTTGTGGCACGGCTTTTGGCGATGAACACATTAGAAAAATCAACCAGCTGCTAGGCAATTCCGACCTTCCCTCAGAGGTCATCTTCACTTTTGATCCGGATAGTGCAGGTCAAAAAGCTGCGATGAGGGCCTTTGAATCTTCAGGTAAGTTCATCGCAACAACCTTTGTGGCTATTGGTCCAGATGGATTGGACCCCTGTGACCTTCGAATACAAAAAGGTGACATCGCTGTTCAAAACATGGTCTCCTCGCGAAGACCAATATTCGAATTCGCGATTGATCAGAAACTTATGGGTCACGATCTGACTTCGTATCCAGGTAGATTATCGGCTGCCACGGCAGCGGTCACAGTGCTCACCAGAATAACTGACCTTGGTGCTCGTGAAGAGTATGTGCGAGTACTCTCCGGCAAAGTTCAACTTGGTGCTGATGAGATTAATCGATTACTTTCTGCGGAGTTGACTAAACAGCGTTCGCAATCGGTAACCAACATGCGACGTTCAGAATTTGAACCTCAAGCCCCTCAGCTTGAAGATGAGCTTCCTGAGTTTCCAGTGCCCAACCCTAACGATCCGAACACACGTTTCGAGCAAGAGGTTTTGGCTGTGTTATTGCAACTGCCTAAGGCCTGGAATGTTGAACAGGTGAAACTTGTTTGTTCAGAGCTGTTCGCGACTGCAGCCTACGTGGTTATTGCTCAAGCAGCGCTGCAGTCTATTGATGCCTTGGCTGAAGTGTTCTGGTTCAACCGACTAGCCACAAAGACACCTGAAGTTCTGCATCCATTACTTAGGTCGCTGGGGAGTAAACCGATTCCAGTTAGCACATCTGAAGAAGCCGCGGGCTACGCCCAAAGTGTCATCCAGATGGCAAC
>CAIXVE010000035.1 GCA_903922825.1 uncultured Micrococcales bacterium
AAGCGCGGATCACATGTCAGTGCAATTAGCAAAAGTGTTGGTGAAATTGCAGCTAAAAATATCTTCGATTCAAATGTTTTAGAAAGAAACGTTGAGTTGATTATCGAATCGTTTGACCTGGATCTAGTGAAATCGGCCAAGCAGGCTATTGAAAGTTTAGGTTTGAAAACAAAATACTTCTTAGCCCTAGAGAAGACAAAACTGAAGTCCATTGACTTAGTTGAATTGTCAAAGATTGTTGACGGGATTGCAATCTCAATGAAGATGCTTTTCAAGAATCAAAAATGGGTTGATTCAGCACACGAAGCAGGGTTAGTTATTTGGGCATACACAGCAAGAGTTGAAAAGGCTGAAACGACTATTGAGGCCTACTACGAAAAGATAATCCAGACTGGTGTGGATGGTATCTTTGCTGACCAGCCAGATCTGCTTCGGCGTGTGCTAAACGACCGTGGCCAATAAGGTCAGCGCTTAGCCTTAAGATACTTAAGTCATGTCAGGGAATCCAATGGAACTTTTAGAGGGTCTTAACCCGCAACAGCGCGCTGCTGTTGAGTTCCGTGGCCCTGCCCTTTTGATCGTTGCTGGTGCTGGTTCAGGTAAGACTAGGGTACTCACCCATAGAATTGCTCATTTATTGGCTAATCGGGAAGCCTGGCCATCCCAAATCCTGGCTATTACCTTCACTAATAAGGCAGCTAATGAGATGCGTGAACGTATCAGGCATTTAGTTGGTGACCCTGAGGGTATGTGGATTAGGACCTTCCACTCCGCCTGTCTTCAGATTCTAAGAAGAGAAGCTGAGCGTTTAGGCCACAACTCAAACTTCACCGTTTATGACACCGGTGATACTAGGGCACTACTTAAGCGTCTTATCAGATCAGGTGGCTACGACATTGACAAGCTAAAGCCACAGGCTGTTGCTGCGGTCATTAGTAAAGCTAAGAACGAATTGCAAACAGCAGATGATTTTGAAGGTAACCAAGATTCGAAGAACCCTAAGGCAACCGCATATGCGGAACTCTTTAGAGCATATGAATCTGAGAAGAGCCGAAACAACGCTTTTGACTTTGATGATTTGATTGCAGAAACAGTTCACCTGTTTAGAGCCTTCCCTGAAGTTGCAGATCAATACCGTAGGAAATTCCGGCACATTCTTGTTGATGAGTACCAAGACACCAACCATGCTCAATATGCTCTGATTCGTGAATTCACTAAACCCGTAACTACACCTGACCCTAAAACTGGGGAAATGGTTAATCCGGCTTCACTAACTGTTGTTGGTGACAGCGACCAATCTATTTATGCCTTTCGTGGTGCTGACATCAGGAATATTTCAGAATTTGGTAAAGATTTCACGGGTGCAGAGACAATTCTTTTGGAACAGAACTATAGGTCAACTCAGAACATTCTTTCTGCAGCTAACGCAGTGATCTCAAAGAACTTTGATCGACCAGAAAAGAATCTCTGGACTGAATCAGGTAGTGGCGAGAAGATTATTCAGTTCACCGCAGTAGACGAAAGACATGAAGCCGGTTTTATTGTTGATCAGATTACAGAGCATCACGCTAACGGAGTGAACTATAGCGAGATGGCTATTCTCTATAGAACTAACGCACTAACTCCGAGCATTGAAGCGGAACTCAAATCACAGAGAGTTCCTTACGCTGTTATTGGTGGTTTGAAGTTCTATGAGCGTAAAGAAATCAAAGACGCCCTTGCCTATTTGACTGCTATTTCTAACCCTCGAAATGACGAAGCCATCCGAAGAATACTGAATGAGCCTGGTCGTGGCATTGGTGAGAAGACTGAACTGAAGATTGCAGAATTGGCTCGGAAAAACAATTTGAGTTTCAGGGATGCTCTGGCAAACTCTTCGGAACTAGGACTAGGTCCAAAGCTTACTGAGGCAATTAAGAGCTTCTCAGATTTACTTGACTCTATTGAAGCGCAGGTTGAAACGGCAAAGATAAGCGACATCCTGATTGAAGTGTTAGTTCGTTCCGGATACCGCTATCAACTGGAAATGAGTCGAGATCCACAGGATGAAGCACGAGTTGAAAACCTCGATGCTCTGGTAGGTCAGGTAGTTGAGTATCAGCTTAGAAATACTGATGCCAAGCTTGCAGACTATCTGGCAGAAATCACGTTGGCGGCGGCAGCAGATGAAATTGATGATGGTTCAGGCCAGGTATCACTTATGACCCTGCACACAGCCAAAGGTTTGGAATATCCAGTGGTTTTCATCGCGGGCTTAGAGCAGGGAACCCTGCCACACATGCGATCTTTCGAAGAAGTCGGCGGTTTAGCCGAAGAACGAAGGCTTTTCTATGTTGGTATCACCAGAGCCATGAAGGTTCTTTATTTGACCTTAGCTTTGCAGAGAACTCTGTTTGGCCAGATGAACTCGACCATGCCTTCTAATTTCCTTATGGATATCCCAGCTGACCTAATGGATCAGAGGGGAGCAGAACGGCAGAGCAACAATGAAGTCAAGCGTTATCAGCCGAGATCTATCACCGATGGCCCTCGAGAAAAGAAGGTGTGGAATAACTCCATCACCACGGTTCGAAATAACGAGGGGTTGGTTCTAGCCGTTGGCGATAGGGTCAAGCACGATGATTTTGGCGCAGGGGTAGTGGTGGCCACCACGGGTGAAGGTGCTAGACAAACTGCTGAGATTAGGTTTGAATCGGTTGGAACCAAGCGGCTGATGGTGCGAGTGGCACCTATCGAGAGGCTCTAAACTTAGTACTTGTGCACATTATCTAAGTGCCTAATTTCATTGAATGGATTCATAAGTGGACTTATTTGAGTATCAAGCTCGCGATTTATTTGAAAG
>CAIXVE010000036.1 GCA_903922825.1 uncultured Micrococcales bacterium
CCTAGAGCGAGAAGCCAACTACTGCTAGCCAAATTCATTCCTTCAACAACAAGAACTTGGTTGATAAGTGATTCGACGATGATAAGTACTTCAGGCTCAAGAGGTTTCACTTGATTTACATACTCTCGGGTATAGATAAGTGAAAGCTTCTCAGGCATTGAAACAGGTTAAGTGAACTCATGACCTGTTGCCTAAGTTATCCCCAAGCCTCTGGCAAACTAACACCATGACTGAACTCTATGAACTTATAAAAACAGCCCACCAACTAAGAGCACCTGGTGGTTGCCCTTGGGATGCTGAACAAACCCATGAATCATTAGTGCAATACCTTTTAGAAGAAACCTATGAACTTATAGATGCCATAGAGTCAGGCAACCGTAAAGAAGTTCTAGAAGAACTAGGTGATGTTTTATACCAAGTTGTTTTTCACAGTGATCTAGCTCAAGAAGGATCCTTAGGTGAACCTTTCAACATCGAAGATGTTGCCAAGTTCATGACAGAAAAGATGAAAGGAAGACATCCTCACGTATTTGGGACACCTGAAGAACTAGAACAGTTCAAAGCTGAAACCGGTGATGATGTGATGCTGAACTGGGATAACCACAAGAAGAAAGAAAAGCCTGAAAGAGCATCAGTTTTAGATGGCATCCCTAAAGCACTACCTGCTTTAGCACTAGCTAACAAGGTGATAGGTAAAGCACAAAAGATAGGTCTCCTAGAAGAGGAAGTCACCTCCCCAATCCAACTAGATGATGAAGAACAGCTAGGAGCATTACTACTAGCCATAGTTCAAGCAGGTAAAGCCCAAAACCTAGACTCAGAAAGAGCCCTAAGACAAGCTGTAAGAGACCTAGAACAAGACATCAGAAAAGCAGAAGTCCTCCAAGCTAGTGATGCTGGGATTATTGGGGTTGAAGATTAAATAACATTTTGGTTTCGCAGTTGTTGCCTATGCGGGAACGAAACTAATATTTAGTTAGGAACTGAACCTGAGGGGGAAATCATGAGACGCAATTTTTGTCTATTCATCGCAGCGTCAATATTCTGTTTTGGTGGGCTAGTTGTTCAACCCTCGATTGCAAATAGTTACACGGCATGCACCATCACCGGAACATCCGGAGACGACATAATTACCGGAACCGCGGGTGACGATGTGATTTGCACAGGCGGTGGCAATGACTCAGTGAATGCTTCTAACGGTGGAAATGACGTCATTATTGTTTCTGGCCCTGGCCACGCATACATACACGCTGGCCCAGGCAATGACACCATTGATGCTTCATTAGGAACAGGCTCAAATATAGATGGCGGCTCTGGTGACGATATTATTTTGGGATCTCCTGGAACTGACTCAATCACGGGAGGTTCTGGATCAGACACTATTGAAGGCGGTCTAGGAGATGACACAATTTCGGGTGGAGAGGGGCCGGATACCATCCAAGGTGGGTTAGGCAACGACTACATCACTGGAGATGATGGTAATGTCAGCATCACTGGAGATGATGGTGATGACAACATCAGCGGTGGCCCAGGCAATGACTCTTTAGATGGCAAATATGGCAACGACACAATCACGGGTGGTTTAGGTGACGATACCATTCGAGGAGGTGTCGGCGATGACTTGCTTCAAGCCGATGAGGGCAACGACATCGTGTTTGGTGATTACGGAGCTGACACAATTTCTGGCGGTTCGGGCGATGACCATATTGGCGGAGGACCTGGCATCGACATCATTGATGGCGGCGATGGATCTAACATTTGTGACTTTGATGCGGGAGAAAGCAAAGCAAATTCGTGCACAGTTGATGTTGATACGCCTGGTGCAACATTTTCTCGAGATACCGATTCAGTGGACATCGGACAGGCTGGACCCTTATCTATCAATGTGACTCTCAAGGGTACAGACCTTGCAGGTCTAAAGTCCTTGGCATACCACTGCAATACATTGGGAGGCGTTAGTCTCGACTTCGAACAACAAATAATTACCAATAGTTATCTGGGTTCAGAAAAATATCTTGACAGCCCGATATTTCCAACATCAGCTGATATCACAACACAAATGAACCTAAGCAAGTCACTATTTGCGGGACCATTGACTTGTCAATCCTTTGCTCAGGACATGTTCGGTCACATTAAAGTAACGCAAGAACCAAAAATATATGTCTACAAGACTATTGCGAATCAACCAGATGCCCCAACTAACTTGAAATTTAAAGTCACAAATTCAACTGCGGGCACATTATCTTGGGATGCTCCTAAGACCCTCGGGTTACCTGCAATGACATCGTATGTAGTGCAATACTCCACAGACAACGTGAACTGGCAAACAATAAATAGCTCAGATCTTTCAAAAACTTCAATCCAGCTAACCGGTCTTACCCAAAGTGCACACTACAGCTTCAGAGTCAGAGGCAATAATGGTCTTGTTCCTTTGTCAAAATACGAACTCTTCAAGTGGGGCACACTTGAAGCATCAATGCCTTCCGCAATAGATGTTTTGAACCCAACTAACCTAAAAGTTAGTAACATAACCAAAACAAGCCTCAAAGTTAGCTGGACCGCATCCGCAGGTGATCCGACTCTGAATCTCACAGGCTACTCGGCTCAGTTCTCTTCAAACGGAACTGACTGGACTGACATTCCAGTTGCCACAAGCAAAACTTTAACCGTTAATGTTCAAGGGCTCAAAGGCGGTACGAATTATCAGATCCGACTATCTGCTGTTTCAGGATCGTTGATAGGAACATATTCAGTTGTTACAGCAAAAACTTTGTCAATTGTTCCAGATGCACCTTTAAACCTCGAAACGAACACAAATACCAATTCCCAAGTAAGTGTGTATTGGAGCAATCCAGAGTTCACTGGAGGTGAAAAGATAACAGGCTATAAGGTCGATTTCTCTGCAGATAAAGGAAAGACCTGGAGCTATACCTATAAGACCACAATTCCTAGTTTCTATCTTTTCAAAGGCTTGAAGTCAAAAACCACTTACTTTGTCAGAGTCTCCGCAATCAACAAAGTCGGCACAAGTTCACCAAGTAAGAGCGCTTCATTCACTACCAAATAACCCTTGGAGTAACTCGCCAATCCAACTAGAAGACGAAGAACAGCTACGAGCACTGCTCCTAGCCATAGTTCAAGCAGCTAAAGCCCAAAACCTAGACTCAGAAAGAGCCCTAAGACAAGCTGTAAGAGACCTAGAACAAGACATCAGAAAAGCAGAAGTCCTAACGGCCAGCGATGCTGGGGTTATTGGGGTTGAGGAGGACTAATTCCGATTTGAATACCAAGCTGGAAAAGTTTCCAGCTTAGATAAGTCAGAATTAACAGCCCACACAAGGTCAAACATCTTCGAAGCCCATTCGGTTCGTGCCTCGATTTCTTCTTGACGCCAATGAACAACGCTTACTAGATCTTTAGTGATCTTCAACACAGAGTCAGAATATTTTTCTTTCTTGATAATGAAAGCAGATCTCTGGAGTTCAGTGTTGATCTTGAAATCGAGCAGTGTCAAGTTGCCAATTTCAGAAATACGATCGTCGTATCCATCGAACAACTCTTCATGACCTGAGTAAAGATCATTCATCCATTCAATGTTTGATGTCTGAGGCGCGATGTGCTCGAGGTGAATTTTTGAATCGAGCGGGAATTGCAAAGCACTTGGGGCAAGGTATCTATTAAGAGCATGCAAAATAGCTTTCCCAGTAAATCCAGAGTCCCCTTCGTTCTTCATGTATTTCTCAACATCTAATAAAATCTCACCAATTTTTTCCTTGAGATTGCTCTGAATAAAGGACATTGGTTCATTGTTGCCAATGTATTCACACTGCTTTTGGAAGAAGTTCTCAAGTTGCTGAGCGTTCAACCCCGCCATTGTGTACCTAAAACAAAGCACGAAGAGCAAACGAATGCATTCTGCTGTTTCTGAGGCTGATGCCTTGGATCTCAAGAGCCCCAACATAAATATTCTGTGGCTCTTTAGAAGTCCATCCAAAAGATAAAGCTGGTAGGTCGAATCACTCGCATAACCTGGGTTGGTTATGTACGCGTATGTTTCGGACGCGTCAATGAGGTCCTGCCAGAGTTGCTTAGCAAGCTCGGAATCCTTACGACCCTCATCATCCTTAATTCGATCAACAACGCGATCAACGACATGTTTCTTAGTTACTGGCTTAGTTGATGTGGCGACTAGGTAGTGTCTTAAGAACACCTCAGGGTCTCCAACATTTTCCTCAATCGTCTTCCATTGATTAAAGATTTGCTCTTGCAATCTGATCTGAGCTTTATCATCTAGATCTCCGCCACGCGCTGCAATGATTTCTCCACGGACAATGTCGCTCGGTCCAAGAGGCAATCCTCTATTGTTTAGAGTCAGGAAGATTTCAAGCGATTCGGTCATATTTTCGGTCATTACGCGAAGTACAAGGAATTTTTGTGTGAGCGTGAACAGAAGCTTGTAGATCCGCTTCAGCTTTAGTTCTTGCGTGTCGTACTTCTCTAAGTCTTCCCGCAAAATCTCACGCAAGTGCTTTACAGCTTTTCGGAACTTCAAAGTTATCCGTGTATGGGAGTCCTGAATTCTCTTTTGGTGGTCTGGCTCGGGTAAAATCGAATCCAAGATGATTTGTGTGAGGAATCTGTTTCCAAGGAATCTAGGAACACTTGGGTCATTACTTGGAATTAGAAAGTTCCAGGCTTCTTGAGCTACATAAATAGGTAGTTTTCCTGGTTCATTTATTACTGAAGAATCGAGTTTCAACGCCGCATCTCTGAGGGCGGCTACCATTACATAGGTTGTTGTGAGTCGTTGTTGACCATCTACAACGGCGGCTCTACCAGCTCCTGTGGACTGCAAAATCAATGTGCCAAAGAAGTGCGGTTCATTTGAAGCCGTTGTCTCTTTAAGGTCGGCGAAGAACTCGTCCAGTTGATCCTTTTCCCATGAGTAAGTTCTTTGATAGTCGTCGACTGTCAACTTCGTAAAACTCTTGACTACGTCTAAGAGAGACGGTGTATTGGCATTGGCTTCCATTGTTCTCCTTTTGACCCCATACGGAAATGGTCTCGGATCATTGGATCATGGCAAGTGATCTCGTGTCAAGATCTAGACCCTTATCGTTATGTGCCAAACTTGAACCATGGCCAAAGACATTAACCCACCTAGAGGTATGAGGGACTTTCTGCCTGCTGAGAAGGCTAAGCGGGAACAGGTTTTGGGGGTTATTAGGAGTGTTTATAGCTCTTTTGGCTTCCAGGAAGTTGAGACTCCTGCACTAGAGAACATTGACCGGTTGTTATCTGGTCAAGGTGGGGATAACGAGAAGCTTGCCTATCGGGTTATGAAGAGGGGAGCTGAATTAGATTCAGCTCTTACTGATGTGTCTAATGTTGATGGTTTAGCTGATTTAGGTTTACGTTTTGATCTCACTGTTCCTTTGACTAGGTTCTATGCCACTAACAGAGCTTCTTTACCAACAGTCTTTAAAGCTATTCAGATAGGTCCAGTTTGGAGAGCAGAGCGACCACAGAAGGGTAGATACCGTCAGTTTGTTCAGTGTGATATTGACATCATCGGTGATGATTCTGTTCTTGCTGAGATAGAACTGCTAAATGCATCTC
>CAIXVE010000037.1 GCA_903922825.1 uncultured Micrococcales bacterium
CCGGTAACAGTGATTCACTTTGATGCACACCTGGACACTTGGGACACATATTTCGGTGCACCACTAACTCACGGAACTCCTTTTAGAAGAGCCAGCGAAGATGGTCTATTGGATATGTCTTCCTGTTTACATGTTGGTATTCGTGGCCCCCTCTACACAGACCAAGATCTTACCGATGACACCGCGCTAGGTTTTCAAGTCATTACAGCTGCATCGATAGACACCATCGGAACCGCTGGCGTTATAGAGAAGATGCTTAAGCGAGTCGGCAACAAGCCCGTTTATGTTTCTATCGATGTTGACGTGATGGATCCTGCCTTTGCTCCTGGAACTGGAACACCTGAGATTGGTGGTCTTTCTTCAAGAGAGATGCTAACGATTATTCGTTCACTAGATCAGGTAAACCTAGTTGGTGCCGACATCGTTGAGGTTTCCCCTCAGTATGACAATGCCCAGATCACAGGTATCGCAGCTGCAAACTTGGCCTATGAGCTAATAACTATTTTGGCCAGGAGAAACAAATGAGCAAAGAACAGATACTTTATGCCGCAGCCAAAATAGTTGCTGACTTTGGTGCTCATCGAACCGTCGAATATTTCTCAGGCTTTCATGAATCAGCAACTTTCATGTTCTATACACACAGCGAAAGATTGAACTCTAGAAGTGATTATGAAACTCTCTGGGCTAAATGGGAAACCGAGAATGGCTTTAAAGTTCATGGCTGCAAATCAACTAACCAACTAGTTCAACTAATTGGATCGGATGGAGCAGTGTTTAGTCACCTTGTGGAGAGTTCGATTGAGTTCGGCGGGGAAATCAGCACCATCCATGAGCGTGAAACCATCGTCTTTCAACTAATTGACGGTCAATGGTTAGCTATCCACGAACACCTTTCACCAGAAAACTAACGTAAAGCCACATTAAGATAGTCGGCAACATCCTTCATCACGCG
The DNA here is from genome assembly GCA_903922825.1 of uncultured Micrococcales bacterium. Lineage (GTDB taxonomy): Bacteria > Actinomycetota > Actinomycetes > Actinomycetales > Microbacteriaceae > Rhodoluna. The sequence goes on from CAIXVE010000037.1 coordinate 953, forward strand.
AGCATCAACTGAATGACCTAAGCCTTCATAGGTTTTAGTAGTTGCTTTAGTGTGTGACTGTAACCAGGTGTTGATTCTTGAGATAGCTTCTTGAGAGATCATTTGATCTTGTAAGCCACGGCAGTAAATAACTTTAGGTTTACTCTTTTCAAGATCTTTATCTGCTGGTAGTTCACCTGCATAAATAAAGCCAGAAAGAATTACTGTTGCCTTCACTCTTTCAGGTCTAGTTCTAAGTAGCTGTGTTGCCATAAGGCCACCTTGAGAAAAGCCAATGAGTATTAACTTTGAATCAACGGGTAGAAAGTTATCAACCCAATTCCAAATAGATTCAGTTATTCCAGTCACATCCTCAGCACTGGGGTTCAACGCTGTTGTTATTGGGTACCAAGCAAATCCTTCGTACTGGGAATCTAAAGGTGCGCGAAGCGATGCCCAAGGTAGTGGCGGTAAGTAGCTCATCAGATCCGGAAGATCTTTCTCATCAGCACCATATCCATGAAGGAGCAATATGACTGGACTTTCAGGTGCAACATTCTCTAAGCCATTAGAGACAAACCTCTTTATTTCAAGACTCATACCTACAAACCTAATTGGTGATGCTCAAATACCCCTCTGCTAGTCTGAAAAAGCTCAACTAGAAGGAATTTGTATGACACACATCATCGACGGTGGTCTGTCCACTGAGCTTGAGCGTCTAGGGGCAAGTTTCGATGGTCCACTATGGACCGGTAGAACACTTTTAGAGAACCCAGAGCTAATTCAAAGAGCACACAAAGACTTCATTGATGCAGGTGCTGAAGTAATTATTACTTCGAGTTACCAGATTTCGAGAGCCGGGTTTATTGAAGTTGGTTTAACTGCTGAAGAAGCAGACCTAGCTCTAATCAAATCAGTCGAAGTTGCTAAAGCAGCCGTCGGTTCAAGTGCTGTGAGGGTTGCTGCGAGTATTGGACCTTATGGTGCAATCTTGCATGATGGTTCAGAGTACCGAGGTAACTATGGTCTTAGCGAAGATGAACTAACCAGATTTCATTCAGAACGTATTGAAGTAATTCTTCAAGCCAAACCAGATATTCTGCTCGCCGAAACGATCCCTGACCTGGTTGAAGCCAAAGCTATAGCGAGAGCATTCAAAGATGTTCAAGTTCCGGTATGGATTTCTTTCACAGCAGGGCAGAAAGATCGCTTGTGGTCAGGGGATCTAATTGTTGATGCAATCGAAGCGGTAGCTAGTATTCCAACTCTTGAGGCTATTGGCTTTAACTGTGTTCATCCAGAACTTATAAGGGATCTTGTTAGGACCGCAAAAACAGCAACAGATTTACCAATAGTTGTTTACCCTAACCGAGGCGGGTCTTGGGATAGCTCTAAGAGCGTTTGGACTATGGATGACAGAAGTTCATTTATTGACTATTGGAATAGCTGGAAAGATTTAGACATCAGTTATGTTGGTGGTTGCTGTGGTCTTGATGCCACAGATATAGCCGAACTTAAATTAGCTGTTGAAACTAATTAGTTGATTCAGGGTCATAGATCATCTCTCTGACCTCTTGTGGACACCTGCAAGATTTAGCAATCTTGGCTGCCCAACTATGTGCTTCTTCTTCAGTTTCGCAATCAATCACACTGAACCCACCAAGTCGAACATCACTTTTTGCCAACGGACCAACGCTTAACTCACCGTTTTCGGTAACAACTACAGGCTTATCTTCAAAGAAGCCTCCACCGAAGATCCAAACACCAGCGTTCTTAGCTTCACGAACAACAGCATGTGATTCATCGGCAACCTGAGGGAGTTCAGCCATATCAAACTTCATGTCTCCATCGTTGAAATAAATTATGAATCTGCGCATCTTGATACCTTTCGTTGAACTCAAATATGCCACCCCAACACCTAAACGGGCTATCTATCACTTGATGTTTATCGCGTTAAGTTAGGCTCAGAAGATAAGCAAATAGGAGTTGTACTGTGAAAAAGACCAGCAAGATAGCTTTATACGCCAGCATTATTGGACCTGTTCAGTCTGCTTTAGGTTGGATCATTGCTGGTTCAATGTGGCCAGGTTATGACCAGGCTAGACAAACCATCAGTGAGTTAGCTTCACCTGAATCACCGGTCAAAGCTATCATGTCTTCATTCTTTGTCTTCGGTGGAATCCTGACCTGCCTGGTTGCTATCTATGCAAAGTCTTTGGCTCTACCAGCGCGTATTGCTTTAGCAGTTTCAGCTCTCTGCACATTCGGTCTAACCATTTTCCCGACTCCACTGATTGGTTATTCAACCCCGCATAGAATCTTTGCTATTGCATCATTTGCTATTTCTGCTGGTTGGCCACTACTTGCCATGAGAAGAGCTAAAACAGCAGCCTTTGCTGTTAGACCAATCCCAACAATTATCGGAACCACAATCCAAGCAACGTTAGCAATCTCATTCCTTATTATTTGGACAGATCCACTAGCCATCAATGTTGGGATCTGGGAGCGAGTAGTCGCAGTTTCTCAAGCGGCCTATGTCACCTGGGTCGTTGGATCAATCTATTTGAATCAGCAAAAGAAAATGAACTAAGCCTTAAGGAATGACTAAATACATTGCTTTAGCTAAGGCGACCCATTGGCCTCAGGCTTTAGCGATGGTCACCTTGGCAACTGTTGCTAGCTTTCTTGTTGGCCAACACGGGATCCAACTTTTGTTTGTTGCCTTGGCAACAGCATTTGGGCAGGCATCCGTTGGTTGGGTCAATGATTATGTTGATGCACGCATCGATAAGACTCGGAAAAATAAACCTACGGTTAGATATGGCTTAAATCCTAGAAGTCTGAGAATCCCAATTGTCACAACCCTAATTCTTCTTGTGCCATTTTCATTCCTCGCGGCAGGCATTGTTGGCGGCTTTGCAAGCATTCTTGCCGTAGGAAGTGCTCAGATATATAATCTCTATCTTTCGAGAACCATCTGGTCGTGGTTGCCTTATGCGGTTTCGTTCGCTCTATTGCCGGTGTTTGTTTTCCAGTCGAAGCCAAACCCCGAGTACCCGTGTTGGCAACTAATGCTACTTTCGCCTGCAGTTGGAGTAATCGCTCATATTTTCAACGCCTTACCGGATTTAGAAATAGACAAGAAAGCTAATCTCGGTGGCATGGTTGTGAGCCTAGGCAGAACCAAATCTGTTGTTTTATTAGTGGTGCTTAGCCTTCTAGTCCTGTCACTCCTCAGTCTGCTTATTATTGCGTCATGATCTAAAGGGGTAGGTATGATTTTCACTATGAGTAAATTAGACCGCCCTGAAATCGAACCAATGATGGAGCCAGCTCCTAAGGTTCTAACCACTAAAGACATCGTGATTGGTGATGGTGCAGAAGCTCCAGCCAACTCTGTTGTCAACGTCCACTATCTAGGTGTTGACTATGAGACCGGAGAAGAATTTGATTCTTCTTGGAGTAGAGGCCAATCAATTGAATTCCCTCTAAATCGCCTGATCAAAGGATGGCAAGAAGGTATTCCAGGTATGAAAGTCGGCGGAAGAAGAATGCTTATTTGCCCACCTGAGATGGCATACGGTCCTAAAGGCTCAGGTCATGCGCTTTCAGGTCAAACACTAGTTTTCGTTATAGACCTTTTGGGCGTTAAGTAGCGACAGAGCAAGTAGCTGACTTATTGATCTGGAAGTAGCATTCCCCGCCAATTAGCGTTTGCATGATATTGTGGTGAAATGGTGAACTTCCTAAACACAATTGTCAAAACAGCGTATGCAAACTTGTGGATGCTCACCCATGGCTATAAAACTGGCCTGATAACCAGTGAAGGTAAATTCCCGCTTTTGGTGAGCGGCGGCAAAATTCAAATAGGAAAACTCGGCCTTAACGGGTTTATCGCTCCGGTTCAGATTGGTGCTGTCAAAAAGGGTTCCTTGAAGGTGGGTAGAAACGTTTTTATCAACCAGGGGGCAAGCGTTGTTTCACATCTGGAAATAACAATCGGTGACAATGTGAAAATTGGTGATTTTGTAGCGATATATGACAGTGATTTTCATCCCATTGAACCTTCAAAAGAACTCACTCTCGCTCCAGTTCACATTAAAGAGGGAGCTTGGATAGGCAGATCGGCAATTATCCTGCCAGGAGTCACAGTTGGGGCCAATTCAGTGGTCGCAGCCGGGTCTGTAGTAACTAAGTCAGTGCCGCCGGCCACTTTGGTAGCTGGTGTCCCAGCTAGGTTCGTTAGAACTTTGGATACTAAAAAGGGTTGGATTAGACCTTAGTTATCGAATCTGGCCTATGCCCCAAGTAATCCGCTTGGCACATACCTCAGCTAAGTATAAATAACCCTAAGAAAAAGAATTAAAAAGAAGAACCCCCTCGTGGAGGAAGGGGTTCTAGTAGGCCCCGTCGGGATCGAACCGACGACCCACGGATTAAAAGAACGGCAGTCAATCACCGTCTTAGCTATAAATCTGAGTATCCGCAGCTATATCCCAGATGTTTATTGTGTTTGTAGATTCCTCTTTTTGCGCCTATTTACCTCTACATGCGGGGGTTTGGCGGGGAATCTATTTCTTGTTATTCGAAAGAATGTCTTGAAGGAGTTTCCAGTCACCAGACAATTTGCCAGGAGTGTAGGAGTAGGAGGAGGAAGAGTTCAGGTGCCAAACGCCGTTTTCCTTCGGAACTATTCCGCCGCCGAGGCTCTTGTGACGCTAAAAGCTCAAAGCGCTCGCCGCTTACTTCTCTAGTTCTGTGTTGAATTATTCGTCGCCAGGCATGAGTTGATTTCGACGCGGACGTGCATGCGCACTATCGCGCTCGGGCCGATTCTTTTATTCGGCTTCTGGTCTTCGGTCTTCAAAAATTTAGCGCACTAAACTCTCAGAAAACACTCAGGAGTTGCTCTCGAATTATGCAGTCAGTGCTGAGAGACTCTGAGTGAGCAAAGTCTATATTTATTGAGAGGAACCAATGTTTTTCACTTATCTAGGCCGAGAGCTGACCAAGAGGAAGCGCCAAAGCGCTTTGGTCGCAACAGGCCTTGCGATTGCGATCGCGCTAGTCGTTGTTGTCAACGCCGTTTCGGGTGGCATAAAGTCAGCCCAAACGCAGGCGCTAAGCGGGCTATATGGAATCGGAACCGACATAAGCGTTTCAAAGGAAGCGGAACCTGGGCAGGGTGGCCCAAGATTCGACGTCGGCAGCGCGGACGGAAAAACTTCTGGCACAAAACGCACATTCAGCAAGTCACAATTGCGCTCTGAACCATTCATCGGGACCATTACCGAAACCGAGCTTGCGAAAGTAAAAAGTGTCGCGGGGGTGACCGCTTCGATAGCCACGCTTAAGTTGAACAGCATTACATTCAATGGAACCTTGCCTACTTTTAGTCAGGATGGCAGTAGAGGGGGGCCTGTGGGGCCAGATCAAGACGGAAATATGCCAGCGCCACCTACCGGAGGCAGCGACGGCGCGGGTGGTTCATCTTTCGACGTGACAACATTCACGGTTGAAGGTGTCGGGGTTTCTTTGCAGAAGATCGGTCCGCTAGCGTCTGTTGACGTCGAGAGTGGCAGAAACTTCGCGGCGGCTGACGAGGGAACTTATGTTGCTTTGGTCGATTCCAGTTACGCATCAACCAACTCAGTATTGGCGGGTGACAAACTTACGATTGGGGGTAAGAAGTTCACTGTCGTTGGAATCGTGGCTTCAAACTCAACTGCTGCAAGTACACCTTCGAATGTGTACATTCCGATTGATGTGGCTCAGGCTTTGAGTTCAAACTCAGGCGTGTACAGCAATGTTTATGTCTCCGCGGATAGTTCGGCAAATCTAGAGACTATTAAAGCTGCCATCGAAAAAAAGGTCCCTGGCCTAACCGTCAAGACTTCTTCAGATCTAGCATCAACGGTCGGCGGTTCGCTAGCAACGGCTTCGTCCTTGGTGAACGACATGGGTGGTTGGTTGAGCATCATCGTCCTGCTCGCAGCGTTTGGCACTTCGATTTTGTTCACAACTTCAGGAGTTAACCGCCGAATCCGTGAGTTCGGCACTTTGAAAGCAATTGGTTGGCGTTCGAGGCGTGTTGTGGGCCAGGTCGTTGGCGAATCTCTAGTGAACGGTCTCATCGGTGGCGTCGCGGGTATTGGTCTAGGTTTGGCTGGCGTATGGGCTGTGAACAATTGGGCACCTTCGCTTTCCGCAACCGTCGCAAGGGCCACAAATGGCTTCGCTGGTGGGCCTGGCGGATTTGGGGGCCCAGGCAGGGACAACGCTGCTGCCGCTGCTTTGAATCTGACGTTACATGCATCAATCGACCCAGCAATGATTTTCGTTGCGATTGGTTTCTCAGTGCTCGGCGGCTTACTTGCCGGTGCATTCGGTGGCCTCCGAGCCGCAAGACTAAGCCCTTCAGTAGCACTTCGAAGCTTTGAGTAGAAAGAGAAAAAAATGTATTTTTTGAGTGAAGTTACGAAAACCTATAAAGGGAAGCGCGGCTTAGTTAATGCAGTCGACGGCATCAACCTAGAAATCAAGCAAGGTGAGATGATCTCGATCCAAGGTCCAACTGGAGGTGGAAAATCAACTTTGCTCCAGCTTCTAGGAGCCTTGGACAAACCGACCTCAGGGAGTGTTGTCTTTGAAGATCAGGCAATGCAGGGCATGAGTGACCGAGACTTGGCCGACTTTCGTTCAAAGAAAATCGGTTTTGTGTTTCAAAGCTTCAATTTAATTCCAACACTTACAGCTCTTGAGAATGTTGAAATGGCACTCGTGCCACTTGGGATTGAGAGAGGGGAGCGTGCTAGATGCGCGCTCGAGGCACTTGAGTCTGTTGGTTTGGGAGACCGCGCCACCCATCTGCCAAGCGAACTTTCCGGTGGGCAGCAGCAGAGAGTTGCAATTGCGCGAGCAATAGTGAAAGAGCCATCGGTTCTACTTGCTGACGAGCCCACGGGAAACTTGGACGAAGCCACGCGCGACGAAATCGTGGGTTTGCTGGTCAAACTCTGGAAGGACAAGGGCATCACCTTGATAGTCGTTACGCACGATAGCCAAATAGCTAAAAAGACTCAGCGCCACTTAAACATCAAGGATGGAAAATTGACTGAGAATTCAGCAGCTTAAGTTATCTTGCGGTACTGCTCGCACACTCTTGAGGAAGATGCTGAGACTTCTTAAACCTTTTGATCGCCCTTGTGATTTTGGACCGTCAGAGAAGAAGGTATGAGCTTGTAAGGCGAAGTAGGTGCTTTGAAGAAAAGAACCCCACCGTGGAGGGTGAGGTTCTAGTAGGCCCCGTCGGGATCGAACCGACGACCCACGGATTAAAAGTCCGTTGCTCTAACCAACTGAGCTAGAGGCCCTAATTACAACTTTTCTATTCTAATCAAATCTTCACTGATTAGCGAAGGCGATGGTGGCTGACACTGCATTCTTCCAGCGCAGGTAATCAGTGGCTAGGTTCTGTTTTGGCTGGAATTGCGACTCAACTGGGTTCAGGCTCTTGAGTTGCTCAAGGTTCCATAAGTCAATTCCAAGCCCAGCTAAATATGCTGCCCCTAGGCCAGTTGATTCAAGATGCTTAGGTCTTTGGATTGGGGTTTGCAGCAGATCTGCTTGAATCTGCATCAAAAGTTTATTCGCTGATGCTCCACCATCAACTCGAAGAGTTGACAGTGTGGTGTTCATGGCATCGAAGACATCTTTGACTTGGAAAGCCAGTGCTTCAAGGGTTGCTCTGGCAAGATGACCTCGCTGCGTTCCTCTGGTTAGACCGAAGACTGTTCCTCTGGCATCAGGAATCCAATAGGGAGCACCAAGACCAGTTAGCGCTGGAACAAAAACAACTCCACCGTTATCTGAAACTGTTAGCGCTAGCTCCTCAATTTCACTTGCTCTAGAAATTATTTTTAGTTCATCTCTAAGCCATTGAACTGCAGCGCCAGAAACAAAGACAGACCCTTCATTGGCATAGGTGATCTTGTTATTTAGTTGCCAGGCAACAGTTGTGATTAGCCCGTTGTCTTGAACTAGAGCTTCTGATCCGGTGTTCTGCAAAATGAAAGCACCAGTGCCGTATGTGCACTTAGCGCCTCCAACTTCAAACTGGGTTTGACCAAATAGAGCCGCTTGCTGGTCACCAGCAATACCAGCAATTGGAACACTCAGACCAAAGAAAGCTTCAGGATTAGTTGTTCCAACTACACCACTTGAATCAACGACTTGAGCAAGAGCCTTTAGGGGAATTTCAAATAGTTCTAGAAGCTCTTCTGACCATGAACCTGAGTGAATATCAAACAGCTGCGTTCTTGAAGCATTACTTGCATCGGTGACATGAACTGTTCCTGAAGTTAGTTTGGCAATCAAGAATGTGTCAATTGTTCCAACTACCGACTCACCAGATAATACTTTGCTCCAAGTATCAAGATCATGCTTGGCAATCCAACGCAGTTTAGATGCACTGAAATACGGATCTAATGGGAGACCGGTGATTCTCTGAACATTACTACCCGCATTTAGTTCAGCCAGGATTTCAGTAGTTCTTCTGTCCTGCCAAACAATTGCTGGGCAGTTAGGCTCTGTTGTTTTCCAATTCCAAACCCCAACAGTTTCTCTTTGGTTGGTAATACCTATTGCTTGAAAATCTTTGCCAACCTGATCCATAACTTGTTTCACCGAAGCCAGAGTGGCAGACCAAATTTCATTCAGGTGATGTTCAACAAAGCCTGGTTGAGGATAGTGCTGAGCGAACTCTTGATAGCCACGGGC
>CAIXVE010000038.1 GCA_903922825.1 uncultured Micrococcales bacterium
ACGCAAGAGTTGAGTATCCACTAATGGCCATGTATTTGTTATTGGAAGTTTTTGTAATGGCTGCAACTTTGTATTTAGAGGTTTCCCCTGCAGCTAGAAATGTGTTTGTGGTTAAAGTTGTCTTACTGCTTTTAGAGTTGCTGACCAAATCAACCCAAGTTTTTGACGTGCCGTCATATTTACTTATACGGTAACCCCAAAGCTGCCCACCGTTTAACTTGGCTGGAGCATTCCAGGTCAGGGTGACTCTGGGGTTGGCAGGATCAGCGACTTGCCATGCATCAACTATTAAAAGTCCGGTCGGGGCAGAACTTGGCTTTAGAGCTGCCAATTTCGGTGATGTACTTTTGAAACTTTGGGTTGAAAGGAAATGATCAAGATAAACAGCCTGAACTCTACTGTCTGAAGTTAATTTGGCAGCTATCGCACGTGCTCTGGTTTCGTTGGTTGGTCGTTTGAATGAGGCCGAGTAAAGCCCCAGCCCTAAATCTTCACCTTTGCTTAGAGCACCGTTAGCGTCATCAATCGCAACTTGATTTCCAAAGAGATCAAATGGAATAACTCCAGCTTTGTATTTGATAACTAAACCAACAACAGGTTTTTTTGCAAAGTTCGGTTCACTATAAACAGCTGCTATAGCCGCAGAGTTTCCGATTAGGGTAAGCGAACCTAAGACTAGGACTATTCCTGAGACTAAGGAAAGCGCTCTGCGTATTTTCATGCTAGAAACTCTACTTAGCCCACCTGAAAGAATGCTGAAATTATTCACAGGCTCTTCTGCATGAGCACAGTGCCCAGCCAGCGGTTGAATTTGAAGCCAACTTTACCTAAATGACCTTGAGTCTTGAAACCAAAGCTTTCATGAAGCGCTATTGAGGTATCGGCACCCTTATCACTGATCACTGCAACTATTTCTTTGACTCCGGCCTTCTTCGACAATTCAATAAGTTCAGTTAGCAGTTTGGTCCCAAGCCTCTTTCCGATGGCTGCCGGGCGCAGATAAATAGTGTCTTCAACTGTCCTGCGATATGCAGCCTTTTGACGCCAAGGCGCAACATAAGCAAAACCTAAGATATTTCCGCTAGAACTTTCAGCCAAGATAAACGGTAAATCCAAACCTTGAAGGTATTCCAGTTTTTCAACCCAGTAGTCCTTTGTGGTTTTCTCTATATCAAAGGTCACCACAGAGTTGACAACGTAGTAGTTATAGATCTCACTAATCTGAGCCATGTCGGTTTCTTTGGCAGCCCGAATAACTGTTTCAGTAACCTCGGTGACAACGACCTGAGGTTTAGCTTTGAGTAATTTGACTAAACGCCAGCGGGACTCGGAATCTAATGGCAAGACATCTCTCCTTTATAAAGACCAATCTATCGGTTCTAGCCCAATCGCCTTCAAAGCCTGGTTAGCTCTGGAGAAAGGTTTAGATCCTAAGAACCCCCGGGATGCCGACAGTGGCGAAGGATGGGCCGATTCAATTACTTGAACGTTATCTGGAAGTGAACCGCTGACATTCTTGGCATGATTTCCCCAAGCTAACAAAGCAAACGATTGATTTTCTGCCAGAACCTGGAGTGCTTTTAAAGTGAATCTGTCCCAACCCAAATTGCTATGTGCTCCTGCCTCGCCTGGTCTTGTGGTCAATGCAGTGTTTAGCAGTAACACTCCCCTGGTTGACCAAAGTTCTAAAAGCGAGCCGGATACCTCAAAGCCGTCGTTTTCTAGTTCGATAAAGATATTCTTTAGCGAACGAGGAGTTTTAATCTCAGCACTAACGGCAAAGGCTAAGCCAACGGCATCGCCTGGGGTTGGGTAAGGGTCTTGACCTAAAATCACAGCTCTAATGTTTTTAGGATCGGCAGTAAAAGCACGCATCACCAACTCTTTAGCTGGCAGTATTTCCCCCGCTGAAATAACTCTTGATTCGATAGCATCGAGCTCGGGTTTGCTGGAAGCAAGCCAGCTCTGCCAGGTCGGGTGCATTTGCTCGAAGAACATAAGTAAATGCTAGGGATATAAATGCTCGAATTTGGTGCCAAAATAGGATTACCTCTAAGAAAGAAGCACGCGATGGATTACAAAGAACTCAAAGCACAAGCCGAAGCCAAGCAAGAGCAGCTTGTTGCCATTCGACGTGAACTTCATCAAATCCCTGAATTCGGACTAGATCTACCAAAGACTTTAGCCGTTGTACTGAGAGAAACTGAGGGCTTGGGTGAGGTAACCCTCGGGAAAGACATTAGCGCAGCATCTATCGTGATTAGAGGATCCCAACCTGGCCCAACCGTTCTTCTGAGAGCAGACATGGATGCCCTTCAGGTAACTGAAGATACTGGTCTTCCATTTGCTTCAACCAATGGTTACATGCATGCCTGCGGTCACGACCTGCACACCACCATCGGTATTGGTACTGCACAAGTGCTAGCGGCTAACAAAGACAAAATCAAAGGCAACGTGGTGATGTTCTTCCAACCAGGTGAAGAAGGACATGATGGTGCAGGTCACATGCTTGCTCAGAACATGCACATGGTTTCAGGTGATAAGCCGATAGCAGCATATGGTTTGCATGTTTTCTCTTTTGATGATGCCGGAACTTTTAGCACTCGTAAGGGAAGCATGATGGCTTCAGCTGGAGATATCCTGGTTACCTTCAAAGGTCGTGGTGGTCACGGTTCGATGCCCTGGGATGCTAAAGACCCAGTTACTGGACTTATTGAAACTCTCGCAGCACTGCAGTCATACATCGCCAAACACTTCGACGCGTTAGACCCAATCATTCTTAATGTTGGCTGGATCAGAGCAGGTAATGATGCGACTACCAACATCGTTCCAGAGACCGCAAGTTTCGGAGCAACTGTGAGATCTTTCTCTAAGAAAGGCTACGACGACACTAGGACTAAGATTCCTGCTTTCATCAAGAGCATGGCTGCTGCTTTTGAACTTGAAGTCAGCATTGAATTTAGCCCTTCAACCAAAGTGCTTATCAATCACGCTGAAGCTGTTGACCGGGTTGAAGCAGTGGTTGGTGAGATCTTTGGCTCAGAAAAGTTTGAGGTCATGCCTCAGCCAATCCCAGGTGGTGAAGACTTCGCATCAATTGTTGAAGAAATCCCAGGGGCTTTTGTTTTCCTATCAGCAGGTGACCCAAATGCCACCAATGAAAATCGTTTTGGCAATCACAGCAATAAGGCGATCTTCGATGAGGCAGCGCTTTCAGATGGTGTTACTCTCCTTACTGCTTTGGCTTTTGACGCTTTGAACAGAGCCTAAAGTTACGAAAAGTTTCACCTGAGTTTTGGTGGTTCACAATCTTTGACTTAGCCTAAGAACGTCCAAGTTCTTAGCAAAAGAAAAGAGAACCACTAATGTCAACAGATTCATCAAACTGGGGTTTTGAAACCGCACAGATCCATGCTGGTGCAACCCCCGACCCAACGACCAACTCTGTAGTTACCCCTATCTATAACACCACCGCCTACGTGTTCAACTCATCTGAGCACGCTAAAAACCTCTTCGGTCTAGCTGAATTTGGAAACATCTACACCCGAATCATGAACCCGACCCAGGATGTTGCCGAAAAGCGCATCGCTGCCTTGGAAGGTGGAACCGCAGCCCTGTTGCTTTCTTCAGGCCAGGCTGCTGAAACTTTCGCAATCCTAAACATTGCTCAAGCAGGAGACCACATAGTTGCTTCTTCAACTCTTTATGGTGGTACCTACAACCTTTTCAAATACACACTTCCAAAGCTGGGTATCACAACCACTTTCGTTGAAGATCAGGATGATCTTGAAGCTTGGAATGCAGCCGTTCAGCCAAATACCAAGTTGTTCTTCGCTGAAAGCATTGGTAACCCTAAGGTGAGCATCCTAGACATCCAAGGGGTAGCTGATGTTGCTCACAAAAACGGAGTTCCATTTATCGTAGACAACACTGTTGCAACCCCCTACCTAATCAAGCCGCTTGATTTTGGTGCCGACATTGTTGTTCACTCAGCAACCAAGTTCCTAGGTGGCCACGGAACAGTTGTTGCCGGTGCAATTGTCGATGGTGGAAAGTTTGCTTGGTCTAAGTCAGACAAATTCCCAGGACTTACCGAACCAGACCCTTCATACCACGGTGTTAACTACACAGCAGCCCTAGGTGATGGCATTGCATACATCATCAAGGCACGTGTTCAGCTTCTTCGTGACCTAGGTTCAGCTATCGCACCTACCAGCGCTTGGCAGCTGCTTCAAGGAATTGAAACTTTAAGCCTTCGTATTGAACGTCACGTTGAAAACGCCAAGAAGGTCGCAGATTGGCTATCAACTCAAGATCAGGTTGTCAGTGTTAACTACGCTGGATTATCAACCTCACCTTGGTTTGAAGCTGGCAAGAAGTATGCTCCTAAAGGTGCAGGAGCCATCGTGTCCTTTGAACTAAAAGGCGGAGTTGAGAAAGGCTCAAAGTTTGTTGAGTCTCTAAAACTTTTCAGTCACGTAGCTAACATCGGTGACGTCCGATCACTTGTTATTCACCCTGCATCAACAACACACTCACAGCTATCTCCTGAGCAGCAGCTTTCCGCTGGTGTTACACCAGGATTAGTTCGTCTGTCAGTTGGTCTAGAGTCGATAGTGGACATCATCGCTGACCTAGAGTCAGGATTAGCAGCGGTCAAGTAAATAAGGAATTCAAGGTCATGGATTATCAAAGTTCGGAAGATAACTTCCCCTCTGAACCCATAACCCCCGATTTACTGCGACAAGTTGCAGGTAAACCTAAGGCAACCGGTGCCTGGCGTGATGGAGATCACCCAGGTAACCGGTTGTTCTCACATGTCGGAACAATAATCCTTGAGTCGGGTAAACATATCGAGAATGTGAAGATTGCTTACGAAACTTGGGGAACACTAAACCAAGATAGATCAAATGCCCTCTTGTTACTCCATGCACTAAGTGGCGACTCCCATGTTTCAGGTAACTCTAGTTCCGCTCATCCAACTTCTGGCTGGTGGAATGAATTGGTCGGTCCTGGGCTTGCTATCGATACAAATAAGTATTTTGTGGTTGCACCAAATGTTTTGGGTGGCTGCCAAGGTTCGACGGGACCGTCATCTTTAGATAAAAAAGGTAAAGAGCTAGGCTCACGTTTTCCATATCTGACTATTAGAGATCAGGTCAAAGCTCAAGTTCTGATGACCGACCAACTGAACATAGACAAATGGTTTGCCATCATTGGTGGCTCTATGGGTGGCATGCATGTTCTGGAGTGGGCCATTGAACACCCTAAACGTGTTGACCGTATTGCCGCTATAGCTACCACTGCAAAAACTTCAGCCGATCAAATAGCATCAAACACTATCCAAATCGAAGCCATCAAAGCTGATACCAATTTCAATAAAGGTGATTACTACGATGCTAAGGCGGGTTTCGGTCCGCACGTTGGTTTAGGTCTAGCAAGGCGCATTGCCCTCCTAAACTACAGAAGCCCTGAAGAACTTAACGACAGATTCGATAGAACTTGGCAGTCAGAGATCAGCCCATTAGGTAATGGTGGAAGATTTGCTGTCGCCTCATATTTAGATTTTCATGGGAACCGATTTACCAGACGCTTTGATGCAAATTCATATATCACTTTGGTTGAAGCGATGAACTCCCACGATGTTGGCAGAGGAAGAAAGTCTATTGAAAAGGCTTTACAACAGATAAAAGCTAAAGCCTTGGTTATTGGAATTAGCTCTGATCGCACGTTCCCTGTTGAGAATTCAAAACTAATTGCAGATAACTTGAAACCAAATCTGGTTGGCTCAAAATTACACGTTATTGAAAGCGAATATGGTCACGATGGCTTTCTAATTGAAAACGATAAGGTCTCGCCTCTAATTACTAAGCTGCTTCGCGCTTAGCCTTACCCAACTTGATTAGTTGTTGGTTTGAATAAACCAGCACTGCGATAACGCCTAAGTTTCTCAGGATAAGTAAGCCAACCCCGAACGGTTTACCATCAAGCAAATCACCATAGAAAATTGGGAAGATAAGCCAAGATAATCCTGAGGTGAACAAGGTCATATAAGTGACAAACTTCCAGTTCTTGGTTCCTGCAATTAGCCCCACAACTGCGGCTCCTACCAACCAAAGCTCATACTGCGGAGATCCAACCTTGTTGAATACCAAAAGATCTAGTGTGCTGGTTAGGACCATCCAAGCAAACAGTGTGTTCTTATGAACACCTTGTTTCTTTGCTCTAAAACCTAACCACAAGGTTATAGCTAATGCCCCAAACTGAACCAAAGTCATGATGCTGGCTATCTCAGTCACCCCCGCACCGGTTACCTGAAAAGTCAAAATGTTGTTGTCATAGACAATCTTCGAGCCGGGTATCCCGACCAATATTTGAACCAACCACAAAATTGCAATGCTTGATTCAACCTGGATACCTCGCCCAGACTGCATACCGATAAAACTAAACATGGCTGAATTACCACCGAGTAACAGTCCTACAGCCAAAATAGCCACTGTTCCGATAGCTAGGTTTCTAACAAACTTTATTTTCTTATCAGTGATCACAAAACCTGATGCTAAAGCAGCCAAAGGTGAAACCTTAATCCAGGTTGCTAGGTTGAAAAACTGCATCGAGAGAGTTTCATCACGTCGGTTCACATAACTAACTGCGGCTAGAACGGCGAGAGCCAATGAGAAAACTTCAAATCTACCCAAAGCAACTGGACCACAGAGAAAAATACATGCAATTAGGAACCAAGCCGATTTGAATCTCTCTGTTGCCTTACCCCAGCCCAACAAATAGGCAATCATGATCATGTTCACATTCACCACAAGGATGAACCATCCGGTCATATAGTCGGCTGGCCATACAAAGTGAGCCAACCAAAGTGGCACTTCAGCAATGAAAGGGTAAACCCAAGGCTCATTGATTCCAAGTAGAAAGTGGTGCTGAATCATATTGGTTACCCACGCATCGTAGGTGTAGCGAACATCTCCATAAGGATCCCCAGCTGCTGTTCCTAGCCAAATCAGAGTTAGCTGAGCAAAAAGTGCGACGAAAAGAATGAACCAGAAGTTGCGTGGCAGTGCTTTGACTTTATTTATTAGCAACTAGAGCTCCTTATTTTCCCTCTTGTTGAAGTCTAGGAGGTAAGCCGAGGTTAGGCTTGTTGCATGGCTAAGCTCTTTGAACGAATTTCAGTTAGAGGGATCACCTCAAGAAACCGCATTTGGATTGCCCCTATGTGCATGTATTCCTGTGAAAACAAAGATGGTGTTGTAAACAACTGGCACCTAGTTCACCTGGGTTCAAGAGCTTCCGGTGGTGCTGGTTTAGTAATGGCTGAAGCCACCGCAATAAGACCTGACGGAAGAATCAGTCCTTGGGATGCTGGGATTTGGAATGAAGAACAGGTCGAAGCTTGGAAGCCCGTTACCGAATTCATCAAATCGCAAGGTTCCCTAGCGGCCATCCAGTTGGCTCATGCCGGAAGAAAAGCCAGTGTTTATCGCTCTTGGTCAGGCGATGGAGCAGTTCCCTTATCAGCTGACGGTTGGCAACCAGTTTCTTCAACAAATGAAGCTTTCCCCGAATACAACACTCCGCGAGAACTAAGCACAGCTGAAGTAAAGGAACTTATCGGGCAGTGGGTTCAGGCAGCCATCAATTCGGTCAAGGCAGGCTTTCAAGTCATTGAGATTCACGCAGCTCATGGTTATCTAGTTCACCAATTCCTCTCTCCCCTAACCAATCACCGTTCTGATGAGTTCGGTGGCTCAGCGCAAAACCGCGCACGATTCTTAGTTGAAATAGTGAAAGGTATGCGCCAAGCAATCGGTGAAGAAATTCCTTTGCTAGTTCGTTTCTCGGCAACCGATTACCATCCAGATGGTTTCACGGTTGAAGCATGCAGCGAGGTTGCTAGATGGTGTCATGAAGCAGGCGCTGATCTTTTTGATATTTCTTCCGGTGGGTTGATTACAGGAGTGAAAATCCCAGTTGGGCCTGGTTACCAGGTTCCCTTATCTCAAGAAGTGTCTGATCAAGTTGACGCCCCTGTTTCTGCAGTTGGTTTAATTACCGATGCAAAGCAAGCCGAAGAGATTCTGCAAACTACGGACATCGATATCATCATGATTGCTCGATTGTCTTTAAGAGATCCCTATTGGCCTCTCCGAGCAGCTCATGAACTTGGGGTCCAAGTTAATTATTGGCCTAACCAATACACCAGAGGGACATATCCAGCCAACTAGTCTCTTCTAGTTGCATCCTGAACTTCACCAACAAGCTCTTCCAAGATATCCTCAAGGAAGATTAGACCCACGAGATTACCTAAATCGTCGTAACTTGCCATTAGGTGTTGATGATCTCTTTGCATCTGAGCTAAAGCATCTTCAAGTTCAACCCCACCACCGATAGATTTCACTGTTCTGATTAGTTTTCTTTGAACAGGAATATCGGCATCTTCTGCATCAGCATCAATCACATCTTTTAGGTGCAGATAGCCTTCAATCTCGGAAGCTGCATCAAGAACCACATAACGACTAAAGCCATGCTTCGCTACGAGTTGCTCGATATCTCGAGGAGTCACATCTAATGTGACAGTGATTAGGTTACTTATTGGAACAAGAATGTCTTTGACTTGCTTGTCAGTGAATTCGAAGGTATTTGAAATTGCTCCGGTCTCATCACTGAGTACTCCTTCGCGAGTTGAATGTTGAACAATGTCTTCAACCTGCTCGATCGTATAAGCAGAGTTAGCTTCATTTTTAGGCTTGATTCTAAATAACCTAAGTGACGCATTAGCTATCGCGTTCAAGGCAACCACCAAAGGTTTGACCACAACAGCAAGCCCATAGACTATTGGCGCTAAAACCAGCGCTGCCCTATCCGGGATAGAGAATGAGATG
>CAIXVE010000039.1 GCA_903922825.1 uncultured Micrococcales bacterium
TGAGACATCTGGAGAGCCATAGACCGCTGCACTCGATGAGAAAACTAGATTCAAAACATTAGTTTCCTTCATGGCTTCTAGCAGATTCAGCACTGAATCTAAATTCTGTTGGAAGTAATACTCAGGTCTGGCAACCGATTCAGCTACCGCTTTACGAGCAGCTAGGTGGATGACACCTTCAATGTTTTTGCTTCTGAAAAGCTCAATCAGGCTGGCTTTAGCTGAAGGGGAGGCTAGATCGAATGAGACAAGTTCCACGCTGCCAAGGCGCTTAGAAACTCCAAAACTTAGGTCATCGAGGGCTATCGGTTCATGTCCTGCTGCCTCTAAAGCACGAACAATGTGGGAGCCGATATAGCCTGCACCACCGGTCACCAAGATTCTCATAACCTTAGGTTATCTGGGGTTCGACGGTCAAAATGACCCAAAAAGCACTAAAAAGCGCAATATTAAGGCTTTATAACATTCTCGATTTGACCTTCTCTCAACTTGACACAACAATACTTACATCGGTGTAATTACAACCATGCAATCCAGTCAGTGAGCTGAGAAGGCACGAGAGGAAACGAATGTCAATTCGCGACGACCGCAGCGGAGCTGCTGACGACTGGTTTATTGATCCCATCATCCGCAAAGTTATCGGAGGGGACTTCAGCCTAGACAACAACCCACTAGCCTGGCAGCGCGATGCTGTTTGTTCACAGACCGATCCTGAGGCTTTCTTCCCTGAAAAGGGTGGCTCGACCAGAGACGCCAAGAAGATTTGTTCTGGCTGTGATGTGAAGCAACAGTGCTTGGATTACGCTTTGAAAAACGATGAGCGTTTCGGCATCTGGGGTGGGCTGAGTGAGCGCGAACGCCGCAAGCTAAAGCGTCGCGCTTAGTTAGATTCGAGGCCACAGCATGGCTCTGCGTGTGGTTACGGTCGTTATCTCAAACGACCAACCTTCCTATTTAGAAAATGCTCTCGCATCGATTGAGCGACAGAGTTTTAGATCAGAACGAGTTCTCGTTGTTGACTCTTCAACAAACCCAGAAGTTCAAACCATTCTTGAGAATTTTGTTAATAAATCCAGCAAACATGCGGTTATCAATATCGAAGAGAAAGCAAACCTCGCAGAGCTCACTGCAATAGGAATCAAGCAAGGCCTAGTTGGGTTTCATTCAATCGAAGATATCGCAATCTGGTTAGTGCACGATGACTGCTCCCCAGAAGTTCAAGCCTTAGCTGAATTAGTTAGAACGTTAGAACTTTCACCTTTGGTTGGCATTGCTTCACCAAAACAACTTTCTTTCGATAATCCAAAGCTGATTGTTCAACAAGGTTTGACGGTTACCAAAACCCTAAAACCCTTCTCGATCGTCAACGACGAGCTAGATCAAAAACAGCACGATGGCATGAGCGATGTTTTAGCAGTCTCAACTAACGCCATGCTGATTAGAGCAAAGCTTTGGTCCGATCTTGGGGGATTATCTTTAAGTGCTCCACTGCTTGCTCAAGATATCGAGCTTGGAATTAGAGCACATCACTTAGGTTTCAGAGTTGTGGTTGTTCCGACCAGTCGGGTTGGTCATGCTGAACTATCGGTGAATAATAAGCGCGATAAAAAGTGGCTTGGTGGAACATCGAAATTTGCTCTAGCGAAAGCCACCAACCATCTTCGTATTTCTCAGCTGCCGTTGCTACCTGCTTTTTTGTATTGGTTGAGTTTGCCAATAACTTCAGTCCTGCAGATTTTCTGGTTGATGTTTATTAAACGTCCAAACCGCATTTGGTTCACAATAAAGGCTAACTTCTGGGCTTTATTCACTTTCAGAGCAAGACTTCAGGATCGCCACAAGGTCGCAATAAAAGCCCTTAGACCGCTTTATGCCACTTCAGCCCAAGTCAGATCAAGATCAAGGCTTGCCCTGGAAACAGCTGAACTAAAAATGAACCTCTCGAACTTCGCCGAGGAGACCCCGGCACGAACAACGCTTGGGCAGTTGAGCTTCGTGGCTTCCGGTGGACTCTGGATCATGCTTGGCTTGGCAATCGTTTCATACAAGTTTTTCCCACTAGGGCAATCAGCCCAAGGTGGCTTTGCTCTTCCCTTAAGTGATAGCTGGCTTGAACTATTCACCAACGCCGGGTCTAGTTACCAGCATGTTGGTTTAGGGCTAGCCGCTCCTAGCGATCCATTCAACTGGGTTCTGCTTTTAATTGGTTCCATAACTTTCTTTGCACCTAACATCGCTCTCAGTTGGGTTTTGCTAAGCGCTAAGTCTTTGGCCTTTTTTGGTGCCTGGCGTTTTATTTCAACTCTGACAACGAGAAACTCGCTGAAGATATCCCTTGCCTTGGTTTACTCTTTCTGGACAACTTTCACGCTTTCTCAA
>CAIXVE010000040.1 GCA_903922825.1 uncultured Micrococcales bacterium
GATTCAACAAGTTCATTCCAAGAGACGATGAACTTTTCAACACCCTCAGTTTCCAAAAGTTCGGTTACCTCATCGTAGGAGATACCCAAGGCCTCAATGCTGTTAAGAACAACTCTTGCCTCAGAATAGTTCGATCTAATGCTGTCAGCAGGGATCACTCCATGATCGAAAACAGCTTCCATGGTCTTTTCTGGCATGGTGTTCACAAGTTGTGGAGCAACCAATTCAACAACGTAGGCAGTGTCTAGAACCGCAGGATCTTTAACTCCGGTTGAAGCCATGAGCGGACGCTGAACGTTTGCACCTGATTGAGCAAAATTTTCCCAGTCAGAGTTGGCAAATTCTTTTTCAAACACTTCATAAGCAAGTCGAGCATTAGCAAGAGCAGCTTTGCTCTTCATGTTGATTGCATCAACTGTTCCAATTGCAACCAAACGCTTATCGATTTCAGTATCAACGCGTGAGACGAAGAATGAAGCAACTGAGTGGATTTTGCTAAGGTCGTGACCTGCAGCTTTGGCTAGGGCAATACCGTTCTTATACGCAGAGATAACTTCACGGTAGCGAGCTAGAGAGAAAATTAAAGTCACGTTCACACTGATTCCCGCAGCGATTACCTCGGTGATTGCAGCTAGGCCAGCTTTGGTAGCAGGAATCTTAATCATTACGTTCTCTTTGTTTACTTTGGCGTAAAGTTCTTTGGCCTGAGCTACCGTACCGGCTGTGTCGTTGGCTAATCCCGGCTCAACTTCAATAGATACTCGACCATCGAAACCATTGGTTGAATCATAAACACCTCGGAAAATGTCGCAAGCATCGGCGACATCTCGAGTTGTTATCTCAAAGATAGCTTCGGTAGCAGTTGCTCCTTGTTTAGCAAGTTCTGTTACCTGCTCACCGTAACCTTCACCTTTACCGATAGAGCCAGCAAAAATTGTTGGGTTAGTGGTAACACCGCTGACACTTCTTGAACTGATTAAATCTTTTAGTCCACCAGAAGTGATTCTGGTTCTTGAAAGATCATCAAGCCAGATGCTGACACCATTGGCGGAGAGTTGAGCTAGGGGATTAGTCATATTCTTCTTATCTCTTCTATTAGTTCTTTAGTGATTTTTTAGCAGCAGCAACAACAGCATCGACTGTTATACCGAACTTGCTAAACAATGTTTTGTAATCTGCAGATGCTCCAAAGTGTTCGATAGACACACTCTCACCTTTGCCACCGACATATTTACTCCAACCAAGTGCAAGACCTGCCTCAACTGAAACTCGAGCGGTAACACTCGCTGGAAGAACTGATGAACGGTAAGCCTCATCTTGTTCATCGAACCATTCAACACATGGAGCAGAAACGACTCTAGTCCTTACGCCTTCTGATTCAAGAATTTTTCTTGCTTCCACAGCCAGCTGAACTTCTGAACCGGTACCAATAAGGATCAATTCAGGATTTCCATTACTCGCATCGATAAGTGTGTAAGCACCTTTAGCAGTTAGTTCTGCTGAGGCATAAACCGCACCAGTTTCATCGGCTTCATTCCTTGGGAAAACTGGAATGTTTTGTCTGGTAAGAGCAATACCTGCAGGACCCTTACGACGCTCTAGCATTGTCTTCCAAGCGTAGGCAACTTCATTAGCATCTCCGGGGCGAACCATATCCAGTCCAGGTATTGCTCGTAGAGTCGCAAGCTGTTCAATAGGCTGATGTGTCGGACCATCTTCACCTAAAGCTACGCTGTCGTGAGTCCAAACAAAGATCGACGGCACCTGCATAAGAGCGGCAAGGCGAACAGCTGGACGCATGTAGTCAGAGAATATCAAGAAGGTTCCACCATAAACTCTGGTGTTACCGTGCAGAACAATACCGTTGATAATCGCACCCATTGCGTGTTCACGAATACCGAAGTGAAGAACACGACCGTAAGGATCTGCAGTCCACTCGTGAGTGGACCATTCCTTTGGAACAAAAGATTTAGCGCCATCAATAGTTGTGTTATTTGACTCTGCAAGATCTGCTGAACCACCCCAAAGCTCTGGCATAACCTTTGCTATTGCGTTAAGTACTTTACCGCTGGCGGCTCTTGTTGAACTTTCAGTTCCTGATGCAAACACTGGAAGTGCAGAGTCAAGTTCTTTTGGAACATCACCTGATTGAACACGGTCAAAAAGTTCTTTACGCTCAGGGTTTGCCTTGGCCCATGCATCGAACTTGAGCTGCCAAGCAGATTTTGCTTCAGCTGCGCGTGTGGCTGCGTTGGTTCTGGTGTGTTCAATAACTTCTGGAGCCACATCAAATGTTTTCTCAGGATCGAAACCAAGAATAGTTTTCAAACCAGCTAGCTCTTCTGCACCTAACGCTGAACCGTGAATCTTTCCAGTGTTCTGCTTATTTGGCGATGGCCAACCGATGATGGTTCTCACAGTGATAAGTGAAGGCTTATCTGTTACCGCTTTTGCATTTTCGATTGCTGCATAAAGTTCAGCTACATCTTCGTGATAGTTTCCAGTCTTCTTCCAGTCAACTGTTTGAGTGTGCCAACCGTAAGCGTTGTAGCGAGCAGTCAGGTCTTCTGTGAAAGCAATGTTGGTGTCATCTTCAATTGAAATCTGGTTTGAATCATAAATTACAACTAGATTTCCAAGTTTCTGATGCCCTGCGAGTGAAGCGGCTTCACTGGTGACACCTTCTTGCATGTCGCCATCACCGGCTATTACATACACAAAATGATCGAAGGCACTCTCACCGGCTTTGGTCTCAGGGTCAAATAGACCTCTCTCAAAACGAGCTGCATAAGCAAAACCTGTGGCTGATGCTAAACCTTGGCCTAGGGGACCAGTGGTGATTTCAACACCATCGGTGTGACCAAACTCTGGGTGACCTGGTGTTAGCGAACCCCAGGTGCGCAAAGCTTTCAAATCATCTAGCTCTAGTCCATAACCGGCTAAATA
>CAIXVE010000041.1 GCA_903922825.1 uncultured Micrococcales bacterium
GTTACTGAAGCTAGACGATCCAGCCATTCAAGTTTGTATGTGTAGTGAGGATCTTCTAATGTTCTTCCGTTAGGAACATAAAGCGACCACAATCTCACACCATTAAAAGTTGCTCCTAGTGCTCTAGCCTCTTGAGCTAGTTCAGGACCAAAACCTGGCATCCCTGAGAAACCTATTTCAACTTCTTCAGCAGGGATACGGCTAGCAAAAGCAACACCGTTCCACTGGTTTAGGCCATGCAGAACTACCTCATAACCAGCATCTTTGAACTGCTGCATAGGGAACTGCTCTGGCTTGCATTTGATCTCTTGCATAGCTAAAACATCGATATCTGCACGCAGCAGCCAGTCAACGACCCTTCCGACACGGGTTCTAATGGAGTTCACGTTATGAGTTGCTATGCGCATTGTTTAAACTTAAGACATGACCTTCACTTCCCCTGCTAAGCCCCGCCTGATTCAACTAATAAAAGAACTTGCTGTGGTTCACGGCAGAGTCACTTTATCCAGTGGTATTGAGGCTGACTATTACGTTGACCTTAGAAGAGCAACTCTTCACCATGAAGCAGCACCACTTATTGGTCAAGTGATGTTAGATCTTTTAGAACAAAACGGAATTACAGACTTTGATGCAATCGGTGGCTTAACTATGGGTGCTGATCCAGTTGCAACCGCTGTTCTGCATCAAGCTGCAAATAGAAACAAGAGCATCGATGCTTTTGTTGTTCGTAAGCAGGCTAAGGCTCACGGTATGGGAAGACAGGTTGAAGGGCCTGAGGTTAAAGGTAGGAGGGTAGTTGTTGTTGAAGACACTTCAACTACCGGAGGTTCACCGCTAACTGCAGCTAAAGCTTTAGAAGAAGCTGGAGCAATCATTGTTGCTGTTGCAACAGTTGTTGATAGAGACACTGGTGCTCAGAAAGTTATTGAAGACGCAGGCTATAAATATCTAACA
The DNA here is from genome assembly GCA_903922825.1 of uncultured Micrococcales bacterium. Lineage (GTDB taxonomy): Bacteria > Actinomycetota > Actinomycetes > Actinomycetales > Microbacteriaceae > Rhodoluna. The sequence continues at coordinate 955 of CAIXVE010000041.1, forward strand.
GCAGTTACGTTAGATGACCTTGAACTTCGTTAGTGCTTGATTAGTTTTCCTTGACCTTTGAAGGTTGTGTATTTCAACCAGTCAATCTTTAGTGATGCTCGCGGAATTGTTGTGTCGATTGCTCCACCATCAAAATCTCCACCGGTTGCAAGGTTGAGAATCAAGTAGAACTCTGCGTTGTAAACCCACTGGTTTGGTGCCACAGTTGATTTTGTTTCTCCGCCAACGAGTTCATTGTCGACGTAGAAGTTAATTGAGTTAGGCAGCCAGTCGACTCTATAAATGTGATAGCCGTCACTCAGTGCAGTGTTACCCGAGAAATAGTAATGAGTTAAGCCACCGCCACCTGAATAGCCAGGGCCGTGAAGAGTTGAAACAGAGTGATAGGTGTCTGAGCCTCGAGCTTCCATGATGTCGATCTCACCACATGAAGGCCAACCATCACAGGTTGAGCGAGGAACACCTAACAGCCAGAAAGCTGGCCACATTCCAGTTCCTGCAGGAACTTGGATGCGAGCTGAAAGACTTCCGTATTTGAAACCAAGCTTGCCTCTTGTGGTTATCTTGGCGCTTGAATAAGCACAAGCCCCACACCAGTTGGTGATTGGCTGATCTTTAGGGTCATCAGGGTTTAGTTTGATGGCGTTGATAACTAGGTGACCTGAGCCATCTGAAGAGATGTTGGCAGCTTTATTGGTGTAATACTCCTGCTCGTTGTTACCCCAGCCCATGCCGTTACCGGTGTCGTAGCTGAAAATCTTCGAGGAAACTTTAGTTCCTGCTTTTTCGTTGAAAGATTGGGTCCAAAGGATCTTGTCTTTGGCAACTGTGGCATTGGCGGTTACTGGCACGGCAGCCCAAATCAGGCTCAAAGCACCTAGAACAGCAAGGATTTTGACGCTGGTTCTCATTTGTAACCCCTTCTTCGAATGATTACTTTTTGGTAACGGTTCCCGTTTTTTCGCCTTCTCGAATTGCCAAGAAACCGCTTTCACGGGAAACTTATCTTGCTGTGAAACCGCTTTCGCAGTTTACTACAAACCTTGTTACAGAGGAAGTAGGCCTCCCCGGCAGACTGTCGCACAACAGTCGAAGGGGAGGCACAACCTAACTATTAGGAGAATTCTTAAATGTCACGTAAGTGGATTTCAACCAAGATCACAGCAGTATTTGCTGCTTCTATCATCGCCATTGGAGCTTTAGGTGTTATCTCACCTGCTAAAGCGACCATTGACTGCTCCAATGCTTCAGCTGATGGCAATGGATGTA
>CAIXVE010000042.1 GCA_903922825.1 uncultured Micrococcales bacterium
ACGGAAGTAGTTGTCGATAATTGCTTCTGCGTTTGAGAAGTGAGGAGAACCCATAGGGATGACGAAGTTATCGCAGGCAAAAGTTGAGCCAGTCTCAACCAGCACTACACCTAATTCTTCGCTACCGAGTTCAATGTTTGCACCAATCAAGTCACCAGCCCAGATAATACCTGCGACCGCATCACCGTTCTTGAAGTCATCAATGTAACTGTTTCCCTTGATGCTTCTAATCTGACCTGAAGCAACGTGTTTCTTGAACGTGTCTAGAGTGGCATTGAATTCATCGGCGGTGAACTTGGTGATGTCAATTCCATCAGCCATCATCATCACACCAAGAGTGTCACGCATCTCTGAAAGAACCTCAACCTTACCTTTTAGTCTTGGATCCCAAAGATCTGCAACTGAGGTAGGAGCATCCTTGCCGGTTAGCTTCTTGTAGTTGGCTTTGTGATAACCGATGGTTGCGATAATTCCCTTCCAAGGAAGTGAATACTTGCGACCTGGATCAAAAGATCCAAAAGTGTCTTTGTATGCAGCGTTCAAATACTTTGTAACGTTTGGCATCTTTGAGTAATCAAGCTCACGAACATAACCGTTATCGATTAGACGTGCAACCATCCAGTCGGTCAAACACATTGTGTCTGCACCTGTGTCTTGACCTGAAGCAAGCTGGTTCTTGATTAGAGCGAAGTAAGTGTTGTTGTCATCAATCTTGATGTTGTAGTGCACCTTGATACCAGTTCGCTTTTCAAAAGCGTGAAGTGACGGGAAAGACCCATCTTCGCCATCGATGTAGTAAGGCCAGTTATCCCAAGTGACTTGCTTGTCAGTAGCAGAGATATCTTTAGCTGGGGTAAGAGTCTTCTTCCCTCCGCCTGGCGAACAGGCAGCAAGAAGTGCAGCGGCTGAGGTAGCGATTGCTCCACCGATTACAGCTCTTCTAGTTACTTTGCTCTTAAGTGCAGTTTTCACTACATCACGCAGTTGTGGATCTTCTGGTTGGTTTTGGTTCATAACCACTTGCTCCTAAAGGGAAGGGCCGTCAGACGGCCAAGTCACACCGACTGCGCAAAAAAGAACGCATTGATAAAAATAATGCCACATAATTAGCCTTCACCAGACCAAAAACCCCCAAACAGGTCAATAAAATCAAGGGTTCCGGATTGGGCTCAGCCGATGCGGTATTCTGGTATCGGCGTGGCAGTGCTGCCTCCCCAAAGGAGAATTATGAAGGTCGCTGTTCCTGCAGAGATCAAAAACAACGAATTCAGAGTGGCAATTACGCCATCTGGTGTCCACGAACTTGTTTCACACGGTCACGAAGTATTCATTCAAAGCAAAGCTGGGCTCGGCTCCAGCATCACAGACGACGACTACAAGGAAGCTGGCGCGACCATCCTTGCTGATGCAGCAAGCACTTGGGCTGCTGGTGAGATGATTCTCAAAGTCAAAGAGCCTATCGCCAGCGAATACCAATACCTTCGCCCAGGCCTTCTGCTCTTCACCTACCTGCACCTGGCAGCTGACCTTGAACTAACCAAGGAGCTTGTAGCTAAACAGGTAACGGCTATCGCATATGAAACCGTTCAAACTTCTAACCGTCAACTACCTCTGCTTGCACCGATGAGCGAAGTTGCTGGAAGACTTTCAGTGCTGGTTGGGGCTCAAACTCTGTTTGCCCAAAATGGTGGCAACGGAATCCTTCTAGGCGGAGTTCCAGGAACTAGATCTGCCAAAGTTGTAGTCCTTGGTGGTGGAGTTGCCGGAACTAACGCCATAGCAATGGCAGTTGGTCTTGCAGCTGAAGTAACTGTTTTGGACACCAACATAAACCGCCTACGAGAACTCGACGCCCTTTACCACGGTCGCCTAAACACCTTAGCTAGCAACACTTTTGAGATTGAAAGAGCAGTTACCCAAGCAGACCTAGTAATTGGCTCTGTGCTTATTCCCGGAGCTAAGGCACCTAAGTTGGTCACCAATGCTCTCGTGAAGAAGATGAAGCCAGGTTCAGTTCTCGTCGATATCGCAATTGACCAGGGCGGTTGCTTCGAGGATTCACACCCAACTACTCACGCAGATCCAACCTTCAAGGTTCACAACTCAATCTTCTATTGCGTGGCCAATATGCCAGGAGCGGTAGCTAACACATCTACTTATGCTCTAACTAACGCAACTCTTCGCTACGCAAGCTCACTTGCTAACAAGGGTTGGAAGGCAGCTTGCCAAGAAGATGAGTCATTAGCACTTGGGTTAAACACCCACGATGGTCACCTTGTCAGTGAACCGGTTGCAACTGCTCACTCAATGAGCCACGTTTCCCTTGAGACGGTGTTGGCATAACCAACTGAATCGTTTGATTGCGATACCAGCCTCTACCTGGTGGTAACTTTTCATTCCATTGGGCTTTCGGTAACCCTGCGGCCATATGTTGCTCCAAGTTACCTTGCCGTAAATAAATAATGTGATCAAACTTGCGTTGAATCGATAAAGGTAAAACAAAATTACTCGCCACAGAGCAAATAACACTCCCTGAAAGCATCGCCTTCTCAAGCTCTTCAATACTTGGTTCGTCTAAAACAACTTCTTCAGAAACTTCTCTCATAAGTTGAGCAAAGGAACTTTTGCCGGAGCTTCTAGCCCCAACTAACAACACCGAACCCGAACCAAATGAAGACAACCTAAGCTCTTCAAGCCTGTGTTCAAGTGGATGATCTATTAGGGCAAGAAGATCTCTGTCTTTTAGAATCACTAAAGGTAGCCCAACGGACCAGCCGCGAACCGCATCTGGCAAGAACTTATCTCCCCCAAGTCCTGGAAGAGATTTTGTCATGGGGAAATCAAACGGATAGCTCTTGATTCCGTTGAAGGCAATCGCCTTTGAAGTTGATAAAGTCGATGGACGCACGGTCGGTGACAATGAAACTAAATCACCAGGGTCTGTGACTCCAAGTGCAAAACGGAGCGTTAGGTTTGTAATCAACGATCTTGAGATACCTGACAGAGATTGACTGGTAGCGATTAAGTGAACTCCTAGTGACCTACCTCTAGCCGCTATGGCCTCCATGGCTGTTGGAGCTAAATTATGCGAGGTCAAGATAGCTGGAAGCTCATCTGCTAGAACTAGGAGCCTTGGAAGTTCAGGCAATTGATCAACTGAAGACTTGCCGGCTTTTGCTAACTGAAATTCCCGCTGTTTTAGTTCGCCAAGGAGATAAAGCCAGAATCTTTCATGGTTGGTGCCATCAATATCGGTAAGCAAGGTCATGGCGCACGGATGCGTGTTGAGAGCGGTAAGCGCCGCCCCACCTTTGAAATCGACTAAGACCATAAGCATCTCTTTTGGTTTCACAGAAGCAAGCATCGAGCCAGTAATCAATTTCAAAAATTCGCTCTTCCCGGCACCGGTTGAACCAACTATCAGAGCGTGCGGTCCATCACGGGCTAAATCAAACTCAAGATCAGCACCTTCACTGACTCCTGCCCAAAAAGGAAGTGCACCCGCTTTTGAACTGCGGTAGTGCGATTGCTCAAGCGCTATTGCTTTCTCAGCAACATCTCTTTCCAACGCTAACTTGCTGAAGTGTTGAAAGAAGATGTCATCGAAAGGCTCTCTGAAAAACCATCCAGTTTTCGGCAGTAGCTTGTCTCCTATGGCTATTGACCTCGGATGAATCCAAATCGGTTGATCACTGTAGTCAAGATCAGGTTCTTTCCGCTTTAGTTTTATCAAACTTGAAGTCAGCAAACCAGATGCAATTGAAACGAAGGAGAATGTAGCGAACTGCCACATCCCAGTCATAAATCCCATAATCAGAGCAATCAAGAGAGCTGGAATCAGGGCAATAAAGCGCATTCAACGATGTTGCCAAAGTTGAATCTTAAATAAAACTGCCCGTTCTCTAACTGTGGAGAACAGGCAGTTTTAGTAACTCTTGAAACTAATCTCCGATGTAGCTCATCACGTGCTTGATGCGGGTATAGTCCTCAAAGCCATACATCGATAAGTCTTTACCGTAACCTGAGTGACGGAAACCACCGTGAGGCATCTCAGCTGCAAGCGGGATGTGCGTGTTGATCCAAACACAACCAAAGTTCAGTCCCTTAGCAAAACGCATTGCTCTGGTGTGGTTGCTTGTCCAAACAGATGATGCCAAACCGTATTTCACATCATTAGCCCAAGTCATTGCTTCTGCATCGTTCTTGAACTTTTGAACAGTAATAACTGGACCAAAGATTTCTCTTTGGATGTGCTCGTCATCTTGCTTCAAACCGGTAAGCACTGTTGCTTCGTGGAAGTAGCCTTGACCTGGAATAGCCTTTCCACCAATAGCAATGGATGCGTGATCAGGTAGACGTTCAATGAAACCGGTAACCTGAGCCAACTGGTTCACGTTGTTTACTGGGCCAAACAAAATGTCATCCCGACTAGGAGCACCTGTAATGGCATTAGCTGCAACTTCTGCTGTGAGAATTGCAACGAACTCATCGTGAACACTCTCGTGAACAAGCAAACGAGTTGCAGCAGTACAGTCTTGACCTGCGTTAAAGAATCCTGCAACAACAATCTGCGCTGCAGCTTTGTGAAGATCTGCATCTTCAAAAACAATTACTGGTGCTTTACCGCCAAGCTCAAGGTGAACACGCTTTAGATCAGTCGCTGCACTCTTAGCAACTTCCATACCCGCACGAACTGAACCAGTGATTGAAACCATCTGAGGAATTTCGTGTTCAATCATTGCTCGACCTGAGTCGCGGTTACCGGTTACGACGTTGAAAACACCAGCTGGTAGGAATTCAGCCGCAATTTCTGCAAGGAACAAAGTTGACGCAGGAGTTGTGTCTGATGGCTTCAAAACCACAGTGTTTCCTGCAGCGATTGCTGGAGCGAATTTCCAGGTTGCCATATTTAGTGGATAGTTCCATGGAGTGACCTGACCAATAACACCAATAGGTTCACGACGAATTGAGGATGTGTGATCTTTTGCATATTCAGCAGTGGCTCTACCTTCAAGGTTTCTTGCAGCTCCTGCAAAGAATCTGATTTGGTCAATTGACGGCATGATTTCATACTCAACAAGAGTGCTTCGAGGCTTACCAGTGTTCTCTGATTCGATGTCTGCCATCTCTTCAGCTCTAGCTTCAAGTGCATCAGCAATCCTAAAGAGAGCTAACTGACGTTCACTTGGCGTAGCCTGACTCCAAGTCTCAAAAGCCTTATCGGCGGCTTTGTAGGCAACATCAATGTCCGCTTCATTAGACACTGGCGATGTTGCATAGACTTCAGCGTTAGCTGGGTTGGTGATATCGATGGTTTCGCCTGATTTAGAGGCTACATATTGACCGTTTACAAAGTTTTTCAGTTCACGAACTGACATTAGAAACTCTCCTTCGAGCCTTATAACTAGGGCTTTTATCCTGCCATAACACTATTACAAACCATTGATTTGGACACAATCCGAAGTCAAAAAGGCCAAAAAGGTATGGAATCTGTACCAAAATTGTAAATTTCCTTCGATTTCAGCGACATTTTGCCAAAAAGTGTGCCAAAATCGCAGTATGTCTAGAACAGATAGGGCTAAAGCCAGCACTCTCGATGACATCTCTAAAGAGATCATCGAGTTGCTTCAGCATGACGGCCGCAAGCCTTACAGCGAGATAGCTAAGGCTGTGGGGCTATCTGAGGCTGCTGTTCGCCAGAGAATGCAGAAGCTTACTGACTCTGGTGTCATGCAGGTGGTGGCAGTTACTGACCCCCTACAGATGGGTTTCTATAGACAGGCCATGATTGGCATTCGTTGCACCGGAGACATGACTGAGATAGCTGATCGGCTTTCAGCTATGCCAGAAGCTGACTATGTGGTTATGACCGCAGGTTCTTTCGACATCTTGGTTGAAGTGGTTGTTGAAACCGACGAAGACCTGATCAATGTTTTGAATACAAAAATTAGAGCACTCCCGGGAGTGATCTCAACAGAGACTTTCGTTTATCTGAAACTCCACAAGCAGTTCTATAACTGGGGTGTCATGTAACAAAAGCAAAGGTTTGGGTATCGAAAGATATTCGAAGTGGTTAATCAGACGATTATCCAAAAGTGCAACACAAACAATAGTAAAGAGTGATATCAAATGGCAACCAAGGAGAGCAAAGCCCGAAAGCTTGTCTCGGCATTACTGCCAGGTAAGGCTCCGGCATCAACGCCGGCCGAAGCAAAAGCCGACCACGCCACCCCGCTAACTGATGCGCGTAAAGCAGGTCAGGAAGCAACACCAGATATGTATCAGGTATCTGCAAAGGAAAATCTGTTCTTGCATTTCACAAGACACAGTCCTTTTCAGACAAGTGATATGCCCATCATCGCTAAAGCTGAAGGTCATCACTTCTGGGACATTAATGGTAAAAAATACTTCGATGGAATCTCATCGTTGTTCTCAGTGAACGTCGGCCATGGTCGGCAACGTTTAGCTGAGGCTGCTGCAAAGCAAATGAAGGAACTGGACTACTTCCCTATGTGGTCACATGCACACAAGCCTGGCATTGAATTAGCCGAGCGTGTGTTGTCTTATGCACCAAAGAATCTCAGTCGTGTGTTCTTCACCACCGGTGGAGGAGAAGCGAACGAGACAGCATGGAAGCTAGCGAAACAGTACTTCAAGATCATTGGAAAACCAACCAAGCACAAAGTAATCACCAGAGCTGTTGCCTATCACGGAACATCTCACGGAGCACTTTCGCTAACTGGTATTCCATCAATGAAGAAGATGTATGAGCCTTTGGTTCCTAGCACCTTCCGCATTCCAAACACCAACTGGTACCGCGCACAAGACGAGTTCGAAACTGAAGAAGAATTCTCAATGTGGGCAGCCAACCGCCTAGAAGAAATGATTCTGTTCGAAGACCCTGACACTGTTGCGGCCTTCTTCATGGAACCAGTTCAAAACTCAGGTGGTTGCTTCACTGCACCTAAGTCCTACTACAAGCGGGTTCGTGAGATCTGCGATAAGTATGACGTTTTATTAGTTGCAGATGAAACCATTGACGGTTTTGGACGTATCGGAACCATGTTTGCTTCTGAGTTCTATGGACTTGAGCCAGACATGTTGGTTTGTGCAAAGGGTATTACCTCTGCATACCAGCCGCTAGGTGCATTGATGATTACAGAGAAGCTCTTTGAACCGTTCAAACACGGAACAACCATCTTCTCTCACGGATACACTTTCGCAGGTCACCCTGTCGCTTGTGCTGTAGCGCTAGAAAACCTCGACATCTTTGATGAAGAGGACCTAGTCGGTAACGTTGCTCGCAACGCTCCTAACTTCAGAAAGACCCTTGAAAAACTAAAGGATCTTCCTATTGTTGGAGATGTTCGTGGTGAAGGTTACTTCTACGCAATCGAGCTAGTCAGAGACAAACAAACCAAGGAATCCTTTAACGACGAAGAGTCTGAGAAGCTACTAAGACAGTTCCTAAGTCACCATATGTATGACAACGGTCTGTATTGCCGCTCAGATGATCGTGGGGACCCTGTAGTTCAGTTAGCGCCACCGCTAACTATCGGTCAAAAAGAGTTCGATGAACTTGAGCAGACCCTTCGTCACAGCCTTTCATTGGCAGGCGAACTGTTTGAGTTGATGTAATAACTCTTCGAGAACTAAAGCTAAGCCCGGTCTGTTGAAAAGACCGGGCTTAGCTCATTCTTGGGTATTCTTCTTAGGTGATTAGAGAAAACTGGCTTGATGTTCAATCTCCTATTGGGCTTATAAGAATCTTTGAATACAACAACCGCATCACAGGTATCGATTTATCTGCAAAAAAGATAAGCAAACAACCAGATAAGCCAAGCCAAGCTCTTAAGGACGCAGCCCAACAAATCACCCAGTATTTTGAGGGCAAACTCACTAAGTTCAATCTTCCGGTTGCTCTAGAAAATGGAACCGAGTTCCAACAAGCTGTTTGGAAACAGATAGCGAAAATCGGTTTTGGTAAGCATGTCTCTTATGCAGATATCGCTAAGGCCATAGGTAAACCTAAAGCCTCTAGAGCTGTTGGTGGTGCCGTTGGCGCTAACCCCATCCCCCTCGTTGTTGGTTGTCACAGAGTTCTGGGTGCAAGTGGAAAGATCACTGGCTATTCGGGTGGTAAAGGTATTCCAACTAAACAGTGGCTACTAAAGCACGAAGGCATTGACTCCAAAGCATGAGTGAACACATTCACAAATATGATGACGGATTGAACCGCTGTCGCTGGCCAGGCAAAGACGAGCTATACATCAACTACCATGACACCGAATGGGGTGTTCCAGTATTTGGGGACAATGAAATATTTGAACGAATAGCTCTAGAAGGTTTCCAAGCAGGACTTTCATGGATCACTATTCTCAAACGAAGAGAAGGCTTCAGAAAGGCTTTCAAGAACTTTGAAGTCAGGAAGGTAGCTAAGCTCACCGATACAGACATTGACAGAATGATGCTCAATGAAGGCATTATTCGTAACAGAGCTAAAATCATCAGCACTATCAATAACGCGAACCTGGTCCTAGACCTTCAAAAGCAAGGTATTAGCATCAGCGATTTGGTATGGAGCTTCTCCCCCAAAAAGAAGGTGACCTCAACCAAAGACTTCCACTGGAGGGCCACCAGCCCAGAATCTGATGCTATGAGCAAAGAACTCAAGAAGCTTGGATTTGGTTTTGTTGGATCAACAACGATGTATGCGCTAATGCAAGCAACAGGGCTAATAAATGACCATGCGCCTGGGTGTTTTAGGCGCGAAGAACTTCGTCCGTAACCAAAGTTATTTGCTTACCTTCAACTTCAAAGCCAAGGCCGATAGATTCAGCTAACTTCTTTAGCTCTTTTATTGTTTTAGGTGTTTCTTGAGATCTAACGAAAGCTCCAACCAGTTCGCCTTTTGATGTCTTGTTGAAGTGGTTCAATGCTCTACGAACGCCATCTTTGTCTGTCACAACTTCCACCCAATAAGAATCCATATCTTCAGGAATTGGCGCTAAGTCAACATAACTCTTGGAACGAAGGTCAATGATAGGTCCATCAACCAGTCGGACCCAAGCTGCCGGTTGGTGTTCTTGCCAGATCTTTTTTAGATCTAGACCAGGAAGCCTGGTCTCTGCTGAGAGACGGTAGTAAGGGATTCTGTCTGTTGCAGAGATAAGGCCAAATAAAGAACTCTGCATCAAAACATGCTTACGCATCACTTCAACTTCGTGGGCAGTGAAATCAGCCGCCTTTATCGCCTTATAAAGCGTCCCTGAATATCTCAAGTATGCAGGCATAGTTGGTGCATTAGGTATGTCTAGATTTCTAGCAACATCATCAAGTTGCTTCTTTCCTAACTTCAGCACTCTAACCGCTTCATCAGGTTTAGAACTGAGGTTGATGAGTGCATCAAGAATCAAATCTCTAGCCTCATTCAGTTGACCATAACTAAGGTGCACCTGTTGAATGGTTAGGCTGGCCCCACCAAGAGCCTTGGTTTCACTGGGCGGAAGTAATAGCAACACTAGATAAGTTTAAGTAGATTTTGGGAGTTAAAAACTAATACCCCGAGATTTCTCTCGGGGTATTAATTTAGTTTTAGTTAGGAAAGCTCAGCGTGACGAGCCACGATAGTAACAACATCGTTTTCAACAGATAAGAAACCACCATTGGCTGAAGCCTTGATGCTCTCTCCTGTTGGCAATGTGATGCGAACTTCACCTTCACTCAAAATAGCAAGCATAGGTTCGTGGCCAGCAAGTAAACCAATCTCACCTTCGACAGTCTTAGCGATCACCATTTTGGCGTCGCCAGACCAAACAGCTCGGTCAGCTGCAACAAGGTCGATGTGTAAGGTTTTATCACTCATGATTAGTTAGCTGTCTCTGCCTGGATCTTTGCCCATTGACGCTCAACGTCTTCCAAACCACCAACGTTGAAGAACGCCTGTTCTGCAACGTTGTCGAAGTCACCGTTAGCGATAGCTGAGAAGCCTTCGATGGTTTCCTTTAGTGGAACGGTTGAGCCCTTAACACCTGTGAACTTTTCAGCCATGTAAGTGTTCTGAGATAGGAACTGCTGGATACGACGAGCACGAGATACGGTGATCTTGTCCTCTTCGCTCAATTCTTCAACACCCAAGATGGCGATGATTTCCTGAAGTTCCTTGTTCTTCTGCAAGATCTGCTTCACTCTGGTAGCAGTCTCGTAGTGGTCAGCGCTAATAAAGCGTGGGTCCAAGATACGAGAAGTTGAAGTTAGCGGATCAACAGCTGGGTATAGACCCTTAGACGCAATTTCACGGCTCAACTCTGTTGTTGCATCAAGGTGAGCGAATGTTGTTGCTGGAGCTGGGTCTGTGTAGTCGTCAGCAGGAACATAAATCGCCTGAAGAGATGTAATTGAGTGACCGCGGGTAGAGGTAATTCTCTCCTGCAATAGACCCATCTCATCTGCAAGGTTAGGTTGGTAACCTACCGCTGAAGGCATACGGCCTAGAAGTGTTGAAACCTCTGAACCTGCCTGAGTAAAGCGGAAGATGTTGTCGATGAACAACAAAACATCTTGCTTCTGAACGTCACGGAAGTATTCCGCCATGGTTAGAGCAGAAAGCGCAACGCGAAGACGGGTGCCTGGTGGCTCGTCCATCTGGCCGAAGACCAGTGCGGTCTTGTCGATAACACCAGACTCGGTCATTTCGTCGATAAGGTCGTTACCTTCACGGGTACGCTCACCAACACCAGCGAAAACAGACACACCATCGTGGTCTTCTGCCACACGGTAAATCATTTCCTGGATCAAAACTGTCTTACCAACACCAGCACCACCGAAAAGACCAATCTTTCCACCGCGAACGTATGGAGTTAGAAGGTCAATAACCTTGATACCGGTCTCGAACATCTCAGTCTTAGACTCAAGCTGGTCGAATGAAGGAGGGTTACGGTGAATTGGCCAGCGCTCTTTGATCTCAACCTTGTCGCCTGGCTTACCGTTCAAAATGTCACCAACAACGTTGAAAACCTTACCCTTGGTGACATCACCAACAGGAACAGAAATAGGAGCACCTGTGTCCACTACATCTTGACCTCTTACCAAACCATCGGTTGGCTTTAGGGCAATTGCACGCACAAGGTCATCACCTAGGTGCTGAGCAACCTCAAGGGTTAGCACGCTGGTCTCACCGTTAAGGGTGATTTCGGTAGTCAGAGCGTTATAGATGCCTGGGATACCGTCATGTGGGAACTCGATGTCCACCACAGGACCTGTAACTCGGGCGATACGTCCGGTTGCACCAGTTTTGTTCTCGGCCATTTCTTCTTTTCTTTCTATTCTTTGTCGCTAGTGTCGACAAGAGCATCGGCACCACCAACGATTTCGGAAATCTGCTGGGTAATTTCTGATTGACGAGCTGAGTTCGACAATCTTGTGTAGTTCTTGATCAACTTGTCAGCGTTCTCGGTTGCTGACTTCATTGCCTTCTGTCTAGCTGCGTGCTCTGCTGCAGCTGACTGCAACATTGCATTGAAGATACGGCTTTCGATATAAACCGGAAGCAACGCATCCAAAACTTTGTTCACGTCTGGTTCAAATTCATAAAGCGGGAAAACTTCTCCAGCTTCAGGAGTTTGAACACCTTCAACGATTTCAAGTGGAAGCAGACGAACAACCTGAGGTTCCTGGCTGATCATCGAAACAAACTTGTTGTATACCAAGTGAATCTCGTCAACACCACCGTTATCGTAACCAGCATTGAAAGCATCAACCACCTGGGTTGAGATTTCTTCAGCGGTTGTGAAAACAGGAAGATCTGTGCCACCGGTCCAGCTTCTAATAGCTGAACGCTTGCGGAAAGAGAAGAAACCAACTGCTTTACGACCAACTAGGTAGTAAACAACTTCTTTACCTTGGTCTTTAAGTAGCTGAGTTAGCTGCTCAGTTTCTTTCAAAACGTTTGAAGAGAAAGCACCGGCCAGACCACGGTCGCTAGTGAAGATGACCACAGCTGCACGACGAATCTGTGCGCGCTCAGTTGTTAGCGGGTGATCAATGTTAGAGAAAGTTGCAACAGCAGAAACAGCACGGGTGATCGCACGCGAATAAGGGTTTGCAGCAGCTAGGCGCTGCTGAGCCTTATAGATGCGTGAAGCCGAGATCAGCTCCATTGCACGAGTGATCTTCTTGGTCGTCTGGGCAGACTTAATTTTCTGCCTATAGACCCGAAGTTGCGCTCCCATGATTTATTCCTTACTTACTTCTCTTTAGCGCTTCTGCTTAACGATTTGTTCCTGGTCAACTTCTTCTTCAGAAATTGCTGCAACGCTCTCGTTACCAACAGATGCTAGAGCCTTACCGACACCGGTCAAGAAAGTCTTCTTGAACTTTAGAACTTCGGCTTCAAGAGCAGAAGTGGTGTCTGGTTCCAACTTGTTGCTGTCGCGGATTGTTGTCAAGATGCTTGTGTTACGACGAAGGTGATCTAGTAGTTCACTTTCAAAACGTAGAACGTCTTCAACAGGAACTTCATCTAGCTTGCCTGTGGTACCAGCCCAGATAGAAACTGTTTGTTCTTCAACTGGATATGGAGAGTACTGAGGCTGCTTTAGAAGCTGCATCAAACGTGCACCACGAGCCAACTGCTGACGTGAAGCTGCATCAAGGTCGCTTGCGAACATCGCGAAAGCTTCCAATGAGCGGTACTGAGCTAGTTCAAGCTTTAGAGTTCCTGAAACACCCTTAATACCCTTAACCTGAGCAGCACCACCAACACGTGAAACAGAGATACCTACGTCAATAGCAGGTCTCTGGTTAGCGTTGAAAAGGTCTGACTGCAAGAAGATCTGACCGTCGGTGATTGAAATCACGTTGGTTGGAATGTATGCAGAAACGTCGTTAGCTTTAGTTTCGATGATTGGAAGTCCAGTCATAGAACCGCCACCAAGTTCATCGTTCAACTTTGCACAACGCTCCAAAAGGCGTGAGTGTAAATAGAAAACGTCACCTGGATATGCTTCACGGCCTGGCGGACGACGAAGTAGAAGTGAGATCGAACGGTAAGCCTCAGCCTGCTTTGATAGGTCATCAAAAATTATTAGGACGTGCTTGCCGTCATACATCCAGTGCTGACCAATAGCAGAACCGGTGTATGGTGCCAAATACTTGAAACCAGCTGGGTCGGATGCAGGAGAAGCAACGATAGTTGTGTATTCCATTGCACCGGCAGCTTCAAGAGCACCCTTCACCGCAGCGATGGTTGAACCCTTTTGACCGATGGCAACATAAATACAACGAACCTGCTTGTTGGTGTCCCCTGACTCCCAGTTAGCTTTCTGGTTGATGATCGTGTCGATAGCAATAGCAGTCTTACCAGTCTGACGGTCACCGATGATTAGCTGACGCTGTCCACGACCGATAGGAATCATCGCATCAATCGCCTTGATACCTGTCTGAAGTGGTTCGTGAACAGACTTACGAGCCATAACACCAGGTGCCTGAAGCTCAAGTGCACGACGACCTGAAGCCTTGATCTCACCTTTGCCGTCGATAGGAGCACCAACCGGGTTCACTACACGGCCTAGGAAAGCATCGCCAACAGGAACTGAAAGAATCTCGCCTGTGCGCTCTACCTTCATACCTTCAACGATGTGACCGAACTCACCAAGGATGATGACACCGATCTCACGCTCATCAAGGTTCTGAGCAAGTCCTAGAGTTCCATCTTCGAACTTTAGAAGCTCGTTAGCCATAACGCTAGGTAGCCCTTCAACGTGAGCAATACCGTCACCGGCATCGATTACGTGACCTACCTCGTTACGGCTAGCTGCTGCTGGCTCGTAGGACTTAGCAAAGTCGTTCAGCGCGTCGCGAATCTCCTTCGGACTGATGCTTAGATCTGCCATCTTTATTCCTTCTGTTCTGAAGCGTTAGCTTCGGTTGACACTTGCAGCGGTTCTACCCAACTGCTGTTTTAGGTTTTGAAGACGAGAGCTGATGCTTCCGTCAATAATTTCTCCTGCGATTTGAACCTTGAGCCCACCGATAATGCTTGGGTCAATCTCAACGTTGATGCGTATTTGCTTACCGTAAGTCTTAGTCAAAGAGTCTTGCAACTTCTTAGTCTGAGCCTCGTCAAGCGCACTAGCCGCGGTTACCTTAGCGATAACGGTGTCATCGAAAGCGGCGATTTGACTACCGAACTCATCTAGAACAACTGCAAGGCGGCGTGAACGAGCACTAACTAGAGCCTGACGAATCAAGACTTCAGAAGTTTCACTGACTTTGCCTTTAATAAGCTTGCCAACCAGTTCCAACTTGGCATTCATGTCTGCCGCCTTGTTACCCAAAGCGAACTGCAAGTCACGGTTAGTTGACACTGCTTGCTCAAAACTAAACAAGTCAGCCTGAACTTGGCCAAGTTGGTTAGCTGATTTAGCAACTGAAGCAGCAGCATAAACACCTAGCTGATCTAAAACGCTAACCAGGTCACGTCCTTTTGAGAAACGCTTTGAAACAACTAATTTCAAAAACTCGATAGAGCTGTCGGCCAACTTAGTTCCAAATAAACGCTCAACTAAATCACTCTTTGCTTTGGCTTCGGCGGAAGGATCCGAAAGAATGCCACGCAATTTTGAATTGGCAGAGATAGCATCTGCTGCAACAAAGAGGTCAGTTGAAAAGCGTAAATCTGTACCAAGGTAGGCAGAGATCTCTGCCTTAGATTGGGCAAGCGCTTGACGAGTTGATGAGGCCATTAGTTCTTGCTGTCTTTTTCTAGATCTGCGAGAAAGCCGTCAACGATAGTTGCGGCACTCTTGTCATCTTTTAGGTTCTGTTTCACAACTGCTGAAGCAAGATCAATCGCTAGAGCACCAACTTCTGAACGCAATGTGATGATTGCGGCCTGGGTATCTGCTTCGATCTGCTTCTTTGCTTTTTCAAGTAAACGCTCTGCGTTTAGTCGAGCCTGCTCCTGAATCTCAGCTGCAACCACACCTGCTTCTGCACGGGCAGCGTCGAGAATCTCGGCACGTTCCTTGCGAGCAGCTGCTTGATCAGCTTCGATGTTTGCAGTTTGCGCAGCGGCAGCGGCTTGAGCCTTCTCTGCTTCTGCTAAACGACCTTCGATGGCTTCTGTTCTTGCATCCAAGTTCTTCTTGAATGAAGGTAGAACCATTCTCCAAAAGACGACGAGCAGAATCGCGAAAACAACCGAAGACCAAATAAGGTCTGCGGTAGCAGGCAGCAACGGGTTGTTAGCCTCGGCTGCCATCTTTTCGATGATTCTTCCAGTCATTGGGGTGAACCTTACTTACCGAAGATGAATGGGGTTGCTAGAGCGATAAGAGCTAGAGCTTCGGTGAACGCGATACCAATCCACATTGTTACCTGAAGACGTGAAGCTAGTTCAGGCTGACGTGCGATTGACTCGATGGTCTTAGAAACTACTAGACCAATACCGATACCAGCACCGATGGCAGCCAAACCGTAACCTACGTTACCGAGGCTTCCTGTCATACCTGCTGCTGCAGCTGTAACTGTTGCTACTGAATACATTTGTTATTTCCTTCCGGGGTTTTTAGTGATCATCTGCCAAAGCCAACTGAATGTAGACAGTGGTCAGAAGTGTGAATACATATGCCTGTAGGAAAGCCACAAGGATTTCAAACAGTGTGAAAACAAAACCAAAAGTGAATGTTCCAACACCCATCACCTTGAAGATGCCCGAGCTCTCAAAGAAGAAGTACTGGGTGGCAGCGAAACAAAGAACAAGAAGAAGGTGACCGGCAACCATGTTCATGGTTAGACGCAAAGCCAGGGTAACTGGACGAAGAATAAAAGTTGAAAGAAGTTCAATCAGGAAAACCAATGGTAGGAATACGGTTGGAACTCCATTAGGTAGTAAAGCTGTCTTTAGGAAGCCAAAACCGTGCTTTCTAAAACCTGCATAGATGAAAGTAACGTATGCCCCTAGAGCTAAAACAAGCGGTAGTCCAATCAGGGAACTTCCAGCAATATTCAAGGTTGGGATGATTCCAGTGATGTTCATACCCAACACGATGAAGAATATTGTGGTTAGAAGCGGTAGGAAACGATCGCCATCTTTTTCACCAAGTTGATCATGAGCGATGCTCTTTCTCACAAAACCAACTGCAATTTCACCCATCATCTGAAAGCGACTTGGAACAAAGTTCTTGGAGGCATAAGCCTTAGCGAAAGTTCTAGTCCAAGCCAAAACCAAAACCAAAAGGAGAACCAAAACTAGTAGACGAATCAACATGATTCGATTTAGTGAAAAAGGGGTTCCGCCAAAGAAAACAGCCTCAGGATAAAACTCGTCAATGCTTGGAGATACAAAACCGCTGTCGCCAGTGACAACTGGCGTCACTACTGCATGTAGCAGAGACAACGTGTTAGCTAACAATCAGTACTCCTGTTTCGGGGCAGGCTATGCCTAACCTTGCGGCGATTTACAGTGCTTTTTTGAACACAACCTAAGTGCATTCTCACTAAATGTTATCAGCACGAACGAGCCTGAAATCCAATAAATTAGGGAAATTTGGGGAAAGTTAGGACTTAGTTGGAATGACTGGAAATCTTGCCTTACTTACGATCAATGTGTCCAAAATTAAGCCCCCGACAACAGCAGCAACGATAGTGAAAAAGACCACTGGTCTAGCCTCGATGGTTAGCCATGGAGCACCATCAAGCAGGGTAAACATAATCAAAAACAGCACCATTTTCACCAACCAGCCACCCAGAACGGCACCCACGAAGCCTGCCAAAGGCAATCTGGAACCAATAAGTATGCTCAAAGCTGTCATGCCAGTGAAGATGAACACGGCCGAGCCTCCTGCCAAAGCTGCACAGATCCCTGAAACCCCGGCAACCAAGAATCCGACTATGGACCCCACAAGAGAAATTCCCAACACCAAAAACAAGCCAAAGCTCAGGACACGGGTCATAACTGATTTCACGTCATCAAACACGACTAACTCTCCTAGCTTGGTATTTCTTCACTGCAGGCCAGGCTGTGTAAATCAAAGAAGCTGAAATGCTAAGCACGGCAAATAGCACAACCCACCTCAATTCGGTTAAGAACAACAACAAACAGCTAACCGATACCGAAGCACTCCAGAAGTAGAAGACAAGAACAGACCCTAAATGCGAATGCCCAAAATCCTGCAATCTGTGATGCAGGTGCAACCTGTCAGCACTAAATGGAGACTTCCCTGCTGCCAACCTTCTAACCACTGCAAGCACAAAATCAAGTAGCGGTAAAACCAAAATCGAAATTGGAAGAATCAGGGGAAGAATCGCCGGAACCAGATCGTTTCTGTCAAGTGAAGCCGGATCAATTTGACCTGTAACAGTTAGGGCTGAAGTGGTCATCAGTAAGCCAAGCAAGAGAGCTCCGCCATCTCCCATAAAGATTTTTGCTGTGTGCCAGTTGTGTGGAAGGAAACCAACACACATTCCAATCACAATTGCTGAAATTACGGTAGCTAGGTTGAAGTAGTTTGTCGGTGAGATCTGCTGTGCAAGTAAATATGAGTAAATAAAGAAAACAATCGTTCCAATTAGAACCACTCCAGCAACTAAACCATCAAGCCCGTCAATAAAGTTCACTGCATTCATGATCAGAACTGTTAGGAAGACTGTAACCACAAAGGAAACACCAAAGCTGCCAACCGTAATACCGAAAATTGGTAACGAAACTATTTGAACACCGTTCCAAGCCAAAACACCCGCTGCAACAAACTGACCTGCAAGCTTAAGTGTCCAGTCAAGGTCATAGATGTCATCTAGAAAACCAATCACCATAATGATTAGCGCTGCTATAGCTATAGCGATAATCGGCATCGGGTCCGCAAAAACAACCTCAAACCAGCCAATCCCAGCGGCAATACAAATAGATACCACGAAGCCTAGGAACATAGCCAAACCACCGATGCGTGGGGTTGGCTTCTCGTGCATGTCGCGCTCGCGAATAGCTTTTGGATAAATGTTGTATTTGACCGCCATTCGACGAACCAGGAAGGTTGCCAAATAGGTAATAATTCCGGCGACCGCCATCAACAACAGATATGCGCGCACTACTCAGCACTACTTTCTAAAAGTTCTCCAATAACAGATCGAATTTTCGCTTCGCTTAGAGCGCCTCTTCTAACCACTTTCACTTTTCCAGTTGTGGTTAGTTCTCCGTTTGAGTCATAACTGTCAACTAAAGATGTCATGTCAAGAATGGTTGAAGCCTCACCTTTCGGTGAAGGTCCTCCATCTAAATAAACTTGCACAGAATTTTGCAAATAATCAAATGCTTGTTGGCAAGTTATCGCAGCTGGTTCACCTGTTAGGTTGGCGCTTGAAACAGCCAACGGCCCGGTTTCTTCTAATAGCGCAAGAGTTATTTTGTGATCTGGAACTCTAAGTGCAACTGTTTGTTTTGTTTCACCGAGATCCCAACTCAAAGATGGTTGTGATTTGAAAATCATGGTCAAAGCACCTGGCCAGAAAGTTTCAGCCAGTTTTAGTGCTGCGTCAGGAAAAGATTCAACTAAAGCTTTGGCTTGCGAAATTCCGGAAACCAAAACTGGTGGTGGTGATTGTCTCCCACGGCCCTTAGCCGCAAGCAAAGCAGCAACACCTTCAGCTGAAAAGGCGTTAGCGGCAATTCCATAAACCGTATCCGTTGGAATTACTGCAAGTTCTGTTCTACCTAGCGAGGCTTTTGCAAGTCGCATACCGGTCAACAGATCGGTATCAACTGAGCAATCAAATATCTTCTGGTTCATTTGATTTCAACCCTATAACTTCAGAGCACTAACTGCTCGGTCTCTGCCTGCTAAATCCTTATGTGTTCTAACCTGCTTCCAACCAGAGGCTAAAAGCATGCCCCTTATGGCTTCACCTTGCGAGTAAGCATGTTCGATGATCAGCGTTCCGCCAACTCGCAACAGGCGTTTAGCGCTTAGATCAACTTTTCTCACCAAATCCAAACCATCTGCTCCACCATATAAGGCAAGAGCTGGGTCATGCAGGTGAACCTCAGGATAGATAGGAATCATCTCATCAGGAATGTAAGGCGGGTTAGAAATCAACACATCGACAAGACCATCAAGCTCTGCAAAAGCATCTGCTAAATCCCCCTGTCTCAAAACGGCTTCAGGAGCATACTTGGCGAAGTTTCTTTTCGTATATTCAAGGGCTGCTTCGCTTAACTCAACCGCATAAACCTTCGCATTAGGAATCTCATGGGCAATACTCAAAGCGATTGCTCCCGAACCGGTAGCTAAGTCAACAACTAGAGGCTCATCCATAGGCAGTGCTTTAACAGCGTCTATGGCTAGCTGGGCGACACCTTCGGTTTCAAATCTTGGAACAAAAACTCCTGGGCCAACTTCAAGTTCCAAAGACCTAAAGTAGGCAACTCCAGTTAGGTGTTGAAGTGGAAAACGTTCTGCACGTTTATTTGCTAGAGATTGGAATTTCTCTAGATCAGCTTCAGATAATTCTTCACCAGTAATGGCTTTAGCTAGAACCTCTCCCCTGCTTAGTCCTAATACAAAACCTAAAAGGATTTCAGCATCGGCTTGCGAAGATTCAATGCCAGCTGCCGCGAACTGCGAAGAAGTCTCTTCTAACAGCTGAGCGATTTTCATTAGCTTTGCTCGCCTAAGGCAGCCAATCTAGCTTCTTCATCGGTAGCGATAGCCGACTGAACTACTGGCTCTAGTGCACCGTCCATTACCTGATCAAGGTTATATGCCTTGTAACCAGTGCGGTGATCTGCAATACGGTTCTCTGGGAAGTTATAGGTTCTGATGCGCTCTGAACGGTCAACGCTTTTAACCTGAGATTTTCTAGCTGCAGACTGGGTTGCTTCAATAGCTTCCTGCTGAGCTGCGAGCAAACGTGCACGAAGAACACGCATAGCAGCTTCTCGGTTTTGTAACTGAGACTTTTCGTTCTGCATCGAAACAACAATTCCAGTTGCAAGGTGAGTAATACGAACTGCAGAGTCTGTGGTGTTAACCGACTGACCGCCGGGACCTGATGACCGGAAAACGTCAATACGAATATCGTTAGCTGCAATCTCAACTTCTTCAGGAGCATCAACTTCAGGGAAAACTAGAACACCAGCTGCTGAGGTGTGAATTCTTCCTTGAGTTTCGGTAACCGGAACACGTTGAACTCGGTGAACTCCACCTTCATATTTCAGGTGAGCGAACACGCCTTCGGCAGGATCAGCAGAATTACCTTTGATAGCCAACTGAACATCTTTATAGCCACCAAGGTCAGACTCATTCTTATCAAGAATTTCTGTCTTCCAACCCTTGCTGTTTGCATACTGGATATACATTCTCAAAAGGTCAGCTGCAAAGAGCGCTGATTCAGCACCACCTTCACCAGCTTTGATTTCCATAATGACATCTCGGCCATCATCTGGATCTCTAGGGATTAGAAGTCTTCTAAGTTTCTCCGTTGATTCATGAAGTTTCTCTTCAAGACCTGGAATCTCTTTCGCGAACTCTTCATCCTCTTTAGCCATCTCTTTGGCAGCGTCAATATCTGATTGCAAAGAGTTCACGCTGTTATAAGCGGTGACGATAGCGTTTAGCTCCGAGTAGCGTCGGTTCAACTTCTTATTCAGTGCTGGATTGGTAAGAACCGAAGGGTCAGAGAGCTTAGTCTGAAGTTCTTGGTGCTCAGCCAGCAAAGCCTGGACTGAACTTAACATTATTCTCCGTCAGACCCTGATGGAATTGGCATTGATTTCTGAACCATCATCAGGAACTCGACGTTACTCTTAGTTTCCTTTAAACGGTTTAGAACTAGTTCAAGTGCCTGCTGCTGCTCTAGACCTGCAAGTGCACGACGAAGTTTCCAAACAATCTTGGTTTCATCCGGGCTCATCAACATTTCTTCACGACGGGTACCCGAAGCGTTCACATCAACTGCAGGGAAGATACGCTTATCTGCCAACTGGCGAGAAAGACGAAGTTCCATGTTTCCAGTTCCCTTGAACTCTTCGAAGATAACTTCATCCATCTTTGAACCAGTCTCAACTAGAGCGGTTGCAAGGATAGTTAGTGATCCGCCATCTTCAATGTTTCTAGCAGCACCAAAGAAACGCTTTGGTGGATATAGCGCTGATGAATCAACACCACCGGAAAGAATACGACCAGATGCTGGTGCTGAAAGGTTATAGGCACGACCTAGACGGGTAATCGAGTCAAGCAACACAACAACATCGTGGCCCATCTCAACTAGACGCTTAGCTCTTTCGATAGCAAGTTCAGCAACAGTGGTGTGATCTTCGGCAGGACGGTCGAAGGTTGAGGCAATAACTTCACCCTTAACTGTTCTCTGCATGTCTGTTACTTCTTCAGGACGCTCATCAACTAGAACAACCATTAGGTGAACCTCTGGGTTGTTTTGTGAGATTGAGTTAGCAATAGCCTGAAGTACCAAAGTCTTACCAGCCTTCGGAGGTGAAACAATCAGACCACGCTGGCCCTTACCAATCGGAGCAACAAGATCGATGATTCTGGTGCTGAGCTTGTTTGGCTCAGTCTCAAGACGCAATCTGGTCTGCGGGTATAGCGGAGTTAGTTTCTGGAACTCAACACGACCAGCTGCCTGATCTGGTGTTTGTCCGTTAACAGTGTCAATGCGAACAATCGCGTTGAACTTCTGACGACCCTGGTCACCTTCGCGTGGCTGACGAATAGCACCAACAACAGCGTCACCTTTACGAAGTGAATACTTCTTAACCTGACCTAAAGAAACATAAACATCGTTAGGTCCAGCTAGATAGCCGGTAGTTCTTACGAATGCATAGTTATCGAGAATGTCTAAAATACCGGCAACTGGAATTAGAACATCATCCGGAGAGATCTCTGGCTCAGACTCTTCACGGTCATTACGGTTAGGGCGGTTGTTAC
>CAIXVE010000043.1 GCA_903922825.1 uncultured Micrococcales bacterium
CAAAAGCAATTACGACAAGTGTTAGTTCAATGGCTAGCCCGACAGTAATGTTCAACCCACCAATGGAGTAAAGCACGCTTGAGAATGCAGGCAATCTCTTATCGAAACCATCAAAGAGAAGCCCGAAGCTTGCGGCAGCTAGCGCTGTAATTAGAAGCCTCGAAATTAGCATGAAGCTCAATGGAACTGAGTTACCCCAAACACCAAAGATTGCCCTTGAAATAGTTCCCGTAGAAAGTCCGCTTCTCTTCCCCGCCAAGGAAGCAATTGAAACTAAACTTCCAGCGATTAGGTAACCAATTCCAAGATCTAAGATCACCGCATTGAATTCGATATGCAGTTCAAGCAAAGTGAACGCCAGCAAAGCAGGAATAGCAACCGCGCTCAAACCTAACCAAGCAGCAAATTGCGATATAGGTTTTCTGTTGCGATGCTCGTCGGTAGGAATTTGAACATTACTCTCACCAACGAATTGACCCGGTCCTTGCTTAGCATCTTCAAGAGCAGTTAGCTCTTCTTCGGCTGCAGCTCTAACCAGAAGTTGTTCAAACTCATCAACGCTCTCCTGTCCTTCGAGATGAAGGTCGGTGTCAAATCTGTTCGTAATAGTTTCTTCAACACTTGTAACTGAGGCACTCTGCTCTGTCTGTTCAACGACGATTTCTACTTCATCTGTTTTAGTGAACCAACTGAACGGTTCAGCAACCGGTGTTTCTACCTCAACAGAAGTCTCATGAACTGGTTCGACTTGCGGTGCTGATTGCAGTTGTGGTTCTGACTCAACGTTTGACCCAGGTTGCGGAACTGATTGGCCACGAACCTTGGCAAGGGCTGCAAGTGCCTCCGGGGAGCCTTCAGATTCCATTTCCATGATCCAAGCGGCTAACTCCCGATCTTCCTGAGCCCTTAGAGCTTCTTGGGTTACCAGAAGTTGCATGGCAGCTTCAAGGCCAGCATTTGACTTTGTGGCTTCGGACACACGAACAGAGAGTTCCTCATCAGATAAAGATTGCTTTACTGGAGGTTGATAACGGCTAGATTCCATAGCCAAATTCTACCGCTGAGGCCTATATCCCGCCTCTAAGCGAAGAAAGTGAAAAGTGGGCCCTACCGGGCTCGAACCGATGACATCCACGGTGTAAGCGTGGCGCTCTACCAACTGAGCTAAAGGCCCTCTTCGTCACTTCATTGCCATAAAGGCAACTAGAAAACTATACCGCAGGCTAGAGCCCTAGAGAAGCCAAAGCACGATTGTATTCATCTAAAGATCTTGGCTGCCCTACAGCTGTGACAAACTTGCTAACCAAAACACCGTCTTTATCGATCACAAAGGTCGCTCTATTGGCAATTCCGGCTTCTTCTAGGAAAACCCCGTAGTCCTTGGCCACCTGACCGTGAGGCCAGAAATCAGACAAAACCGAGAACTTATAGCCCTCCTGCTCAGCGAACTGCTTTTGCACAAACTTGCTGTCCACTGAAATCGCTAGTAGCTCAACATCTTTGCTCTCAAAATTAGCGAAGTTATCTCTCAATTCACAAAGTTCACCGGTGCAGATGCCAGAGAAAGACAAAGGGTAGAAAACTACCACCACAGGCTTTGAACCCCTGAATTCAGATAAGGTCACTGCTTCGCCGAACTGGTTAGTCAGGGTGAAATCTGGGGCCAAATCGCCAATCAAAATGCTCATTTATTATCCTTCGCTTGTCTTTGCATAAAAGCCTAACCCCTTGGGGATAAAAGCCTAAACTTATTAGGTGCCTAAACAGGGCCTGAAACAAGATTATTGAGACCACGGTTCTAAACCTAGGAACCCGTAGCCAAATAACCGAAACGAGGATACGTTGTCCGAGATCAACCAGGACGCTTACCCAAGCAACTCTTTTGACCAAGATCCGGAAGAGACTAGAGAGTGGCTTGAATCACTCGACGCTCTAGCTCGAGTTCACGGCAAAGCCAGAGCCAAAGAAATCATGATGAACCTTTTGAAGCGTTCAAATGAACTTCACCTCGGTTTACCTCAGAACCCTGTCACCGACTACATCAACACAATCCCAACAAGTGAAGAGCCGCTCTTCCCTGGCGATGAAGCCATCGAGAGAACATATCGCGCTTGGATGCGCTGGAATGCCGCAGTGCTAGTTCATCGTGCACAGCGACCTGGCATTGCTGTTGGTGGCCACATTTCAACTTTCGCTTCGTCAGCATCGCTATACGAAGTTGGCTTTAACCATTTCTTCAAAGGTCAAGATCATGTTTCTGGTGGAGATCAGATTTTCATTCAAGGGCATGCAAGCCCTGGTCCTTACGCAAGAGCTTTCCTCGAAGGTCGTTTATCTGAAGAACAACTAAATGGTTTCCGTCAAGAGAAATCACACCTAGCTGGCTCACTTTCTTCTTACCCGCACCCACGCTTGATGCCCGATTTCTGGCAATTCCCAACGGTATCGATGGGTATTGGTCCAATCAACGCGATTTATCAAGCACAGTTCAACCGGTATCTGTCTGGTCGAGGATTCAAAGACACTTCAGAACAGCACGTATGGGCTTTCCTTGGTGACGGCGAACTTGATGAAGTTGAATCTCGTGGTGCATTGCAACTTGCAGCTAACGATGGTCTAGATAACCTAACTTTCGTTGTCAACTGTAATCTTCAAAGACTTGACGGACCAGTGCGTGGTAACGGCAAGATCATGCAAGAGCTCGAAGCCTTCTTCCGCGGTGCTGGTTGGAACGTCATCAAAGTCGTTTGGGGTCGTGAATGGGATTCGCTTCTAAACAACGACACCGATGGTGCTCTTGTGAATCTCATGAACAACACACCAGATGGTGACTTCCAGACATTCAAAACTATGGATGGCGCTTACATCAGGGAGAACTTCTTCGGCAGAGACCCTAGAACTGCAAAGCTCGTTGAGAACATGACCGATGATCAAATTTGGGGACTAAAGCGCGGTGGTCACGACTACAAGAAGGTCTATGCTGCTTACGCGGCAGCATTAGCCCACAAGGGTCAACCAACAGTTATCTTGGCTAAAACCATCAAGGGCTACGGTCTTGGTAAATCATTTGAAGGTCGCAACGCAACTCACCAAATGAAGAAACTAACTCTAGAAAACTTGAAGTCCTTTAGAGACGATCTTCAGATTCCTATTGCAGATGCTGCTCTAGAAGCAGATCCTTACCAACCTCCTTATTTCCGCCCTGCATCAAACACACCTGAAATTGAATACATGCACGAGCGCAGGAAAGCTCTTGGTGGTTATCTTCCTGAACGTAGAAGCAAATACGTTTCATTCGAATTACCCGAAGATAAGACATACGATGTTGCCAAGGGTGGATCAGGCACTCAAGAAATCGCAACAACGATGGCTTTCGTTAGGTTGCTAAAAGATTTACTTAGAACAAAGGACCTTGGTCCAAGAATTGTTCCGATCATCCCTGATGAGGCGAGAACATTCGGTATGGATGCGTTCTTCCCAACTGCAAAAATCTATAATCCGAATGGTCAGCACTACATCTCAGTGGACCGCGACCTTCTTCTTTCTTATAAAGAAAGCTCTGCTGGTCAGATCCTTCACACTGGTATCAACGAAGCTGGTTCAGTAGCTGCGTTCACTGCGGTTGCAACATCATATGCAACCCAGGGTCAACCAATGATCCCTTTCTATGTGTTCTATTCAATGTTTGGTTTCCAAAGAACTGCAGACTCAATCTGGGCTGCAACAGATCAACTTTCACGTGGATTCATGATTGGCGCTACGGCTGGTAGAACTACTTTGACTGGCGAAGGTCTGCAGCATGCTGACGGACACTCCCCTGTTATTGCCGCAACTAACGCAGGTGTAATTACATATGACCCTGCCTACGGTTATGAAATCGGTCACATCATCAAAGCTGGTTTGGAAAGAATGTATGGGGGTAATCATCCAGATCCGAACGTTGTCTATTACCTAACTGTTTATAACGAGCCAATCATTCACCCAGCAGAACCTGAAAACCTAGATGTTGAGGGACTCCTTAAGGGAATTTACCGAGTAAGTGCAAATAACTTCGACGGAAAGAAAGCACAAATACTTGCCTCTGGTGTGGCTTTACCTTGGGCATTCGAAGCACAGAAACTTCTTCAAGAAGATTGGAATGTTTCAGCAGACATTTGGTCAGTCACATCTTGGACGGAGCTAAGAAGAGACGCTCTTATTTGTGATGAGAAGAAGTTCCTCTACCCAAGCGAACCAGCACCATTGCCCTTTGTCACAAACAAGTTGGCAGGCGAACCAGGTCCATTCCTTGGTGTGAGCGACTACATGCACCAAGTTCCAGACCAGATTCGCAAGTGGATTCCTGGCGAGTACGCAACTCTAGGTGCTGATGGGTTCGGCTTCTCAGACACTAGAGCAGCGGCAAGACGCTACTTCAAGATTGATGGTCCATCAATTGTGGTTCGAATACTTGAGCAACTTGCCTCTCGTGGCGAAGTAGCACCCGATGCACCTCAAAAGGCAATCGATAAATATCGTCTGCTTGATGTCACGGCTGGCACTTCTGGAACTGCAGGCGGAGACGCATAAGCATGATCGTTTTACTTTGCCCAGGTCAAGGGTCGCAGAAACCAGGTTTCCTGAACAGTTGGCTTGAGATTGCTTCGTTCAAAGAGAACGTTGCTGAATTGTCGGAAACTATTTCTTTGGATTTAATAAAACACGGAACTCTATCTGACGAAGAGACGATTAGAGATACCGCGATAGCTCAGCCTCTTATCGTTGCAGCGAGTATCGCAACGGCAAACTTATTGGACAGATCAACTATTGCCGGAGTCGCAGGACACTCGGTGGGTGAAGTCGCAGCTGGATACATTTCTAACGTGCTCACCGAAAAAGAGGCAATCAATTTGGTTAACCTTCGTGGAAATGCGATGGCGGAAGCTGCTAAGGCAACCCCAGGAACAGGGATGGCTGCAATACTTGGCGGCGATGAAGAAGCAGTTCTGTCTAAGCTGTCAGAGTTTGAACTATATCCTGCAAATTTCAACGGAGCCGGTCAAATAGTTGCCGCCGGTTTGTCTTCAAAAATTCAGCAACTGGTCGCTAACCCACCGCAAGGAAGCAAAGTTATTCCACTAAGCGTTGCTGGCGCCTTCCACACTTCTTTTATGGAACCAGCGGTTGCTAAGCTTTCAGATTTTGTTTCAAGTCTTGAACCTAAGAATCCAAGTATGAAGCTATGGTCAAATCAAAACGGTCAGCTTGTCGAATCTGGTAATCAGTTCCTAACATTACTTGTCGGTCAGGTGGCAAACTCAGTTCGTTGGGATCTTTGCATGAAGTCAATGGTTGCAGTGGGGGTCACTGGTGTTATCGAACTTTCACCTGGCGGAACTTTGGCCGGATTAGCAAAACGTGGAATGCCCGGAGTTGAGATTGTGGCATTGAAGCAACCTGAAGATTTAGAAACTGCTAGAGCATTGATCGCGAGTGAGGCATAAATGAATCAACCAACGTTGAACCAGTTTCAAACAGTTAAGTATTCAAGAATTTATTCACTGGGTGCTAGTCGTGGTGAGCTTGTGGTAACCAACGATGACATCGCAGGCCCTATTGATTCGAGCGATGAATGGATTAGACAGCGCACTGGAATCATCACCAGAAGACGTGCATCAAAAACTCAATCACTTATGGACATGGCTGTTGAGGCTTCTAACGAAGCAATCAAAAGCGCTGGAATTTCACCACAAGAAATTGGTGCCGTGATCTTCTCAACTATCACCCACCCTTACCAAACACCGTCAGCTGCAACTTTGCTGACTGAACTCATTGGAGCAAACCCCGCCCCTGCATTCGACATTTCGGCTGCTTGTGCTGGCTACTGTTACGGCATCGCCCAAGCCGATGCTCTGGTTAGATCAGGTGTTGCTAAATATGTTTTGGTTGTTGGTGGCGAGAAACTAAGTGACTTTATTGACCCAACTGATCGTTCAATTTCTTTCCTCCTAGGTGATGGTGCAGGAGCAGCAATAGTTGGTCCATCAGACACACCTGGAATCTCCCCTACAGTCTGGGGTTCAGATGGTTCACACTGGTCTTCAGTGAGCATGACCTCATCGCTGCTTGATTTCAGAGATGGCGAATCATCCTGGCCAACTCTTCGTCAAGATGGTCTAACTGTATTCAAATGGGCTGTTTGGGAAATGGTTAAGGTTGCTAAAGAAGCTCTTGAAGTTGCTGGAGTGAAGGCAGAAGACCTTTCTGCTTTGGTAACTCATCAAGCCAACATCCGAATTATTGATGAGCTAGTAAAGCAACTAGCACTCCCTGAATCGGTTGCTGTGGCCAGAGACATAGTAAATACCGGCAATACTTCAGCAGCCAGCGTTCCTTTGGCTATGCATCAGTTGCTGAAGGACGGAACAGTAAAATCAGGCGGTTTGGCCCTTGAGATTGGCTTTGGAGCAGGCCTTGCCTTCGCGGCTCAAGTAGTAGTTCTACCCTAAACTTAACCAAGAAGAAAAACCCAAGGAGAAATCAATGGCACTATCACAAGACCAGGTTCTAGCAGGACTTGCAGAAATCGTTAACGAAGAGACAGGTATCGACACTGATTCAGTAAAGATGGACAAGTCTTTCACCAACGACCTAGACATCGACTCAATCTCAATGATGACCATCGTTGTTAACGCAGAAGAGAAGTTCGGCGTTAAGATTCCAGACGAGGAAGTCGCCAACCTTCTGACCGTGGCTGATGCAGTTAATTTCATCACCGCAGCACAGGAATAAATAACTCTTGTCTCAAAAAATCGTTGTCACCGGGTTAGGCGCTACGTCGCCTCTCGGTGGTGACGTGCACTCAACTTGGCAGGCCCTCCTCCAAGGTAAATCGGGGATCAGAACCTTGGATTACGAATGGGTCGCCAGACATGAACTACCGGTTACCTTTGCTGGTACCGCTAAGGTTCCTGCAAGTGAGGTTCTTACCCTTCAGGAAACCAAGCGTCTAGACCCTTCAAGCCAGTTTGCTTTGATTGCAGCTCGCGAAGCTTGGGCTGATGCAAACATCACAGACTTTGTCCCAGAACGCCTCGCAGTTGAGTTTGCAACCGGTATTGGTGGTGTTTGGACACTGCTAGATGCATACGACACCCTGAACGCTAAAGGTCCTCGTAGAGTGCTTCCAATGACTGTTCCGATGCTTATGCCTAACGGTCCAGCGGCAGCTATCGGTATGGATATCGCCGCTCGCGGTGGCGTTAGAACAGCCGTATCAGCTTGTGCTTCAGGAACCGAAGCCATCGCTAACGCGATAACAAGACTACGTTCAGGCGAGATTGACATTGTTGTTGCTGGCGGTTGTGAAGCAGCAATTCACCCACTCCCAATGGCAGCTTTCGCTTCTATGCATGCTCTTTCTAAGCGAAATGATGAGCCTGAAAAAGCCTCTCGCCCTTATGACATCAACCGCGATGGCTTCGTCATGGGTGAAGGCGCTGGTGCTCTAGTTCTTGAAACTGAAGAGCACGCTCTTGCTCGTGGTGCGAAGATTTACGCAGAACTTGCTGGTGGCTATGTAACTAGCGATGCTCATCACATCACTGCTCCAGATCCTGAAGGAACAGCTGCAGCTAGAGCAGTTATTGGTGCACTGAAGATGGCTAATGCAGAACCTAAAGATGTTGGTCACATCAATGCTCACGCAACCAGCACTCCGGTTGGTGACATTGCAGAATACACAGCTCTGCTAAGAGTTTTCGGCGATGACCTAAAGAACATTCCTCTTTCAGCAACTAAGTCTTCAACGGGTCACCTTCTAGGTGGTGCTGGAGCTATCGAAGCTATCTTTACAGTTCTAGCTCTTCACGAGAAGACTGCCCCACCAACCATCAACATCTTCGACAGAGACCCTGTAATTGATCTTGATGTTGTTACTGAGCCTAGAACCCTAGGCGATAACGTCTTGGCTATCTCAAATTCATTTGGTTTCGGTGGTCACAACGCTGTAATTGCTTTCAGAAGCTATAACTAAACTGCTTTGTTTAGCAACACAACATTGCTATCTATCCTTTGAGCTCTAAACGGTTCTAAAAGGTCATCCCAGTTTTGGCCTAGAGCCAATCTGAATAGTCTTTGAAGTTCTCTTTGATTTCCGCTTGATTCTTGAACTATTGCCCATATGCGATCTTCTGATAGAAGGATCTCCCCTGCAAGGTTTGTTTCAGCACGATAGATTCCAAAACCAGGCACGATCATAAATAGCACTCCGCGTTCTTGACCTGTTTGAATCAAATCGAGATACAAGCCATAGAGTCCATGCAGATTAGAGATGAGCTCTTCAGCTTGAAGCCAGGTCAGGCTCGAACTGGTTTGCGTGGTGAATGTGCCCTTCAGTAGGGATTGCTCACTCCAAGTAAGGCTTGTTCCAAGAAGATCGTCAACACGCGCAATAGAGCTCTCAGGGCAGGCGTGGATCACCAAAGTCGTGCTGACTTTAGTCTGGCGCATGGTAAACCTCCGGGATTTCTTAGGTGCGTCTTCCCCAACGTCCTAAGTGCGTAACCCGAAGAGTTATAGATTACGACTGCTAGGTCAAATAAGCAATTTCTCAACTTTGCCTAGATACCATTGGAATACAGAGGTGAGAGGGTTAGGGCTATGGCTAAGTTGTATTTCCGTTACGGGGCTATGAATAGCGGCAAGAGCACCGCTGTTCTGCAGGTTGCCTACAACTATGAAGAGCGTAGCCAACAGGTGCTTATTGCTAAACCTTCAATCGACACTAAAGGTGATGCAGCCGTCATCTCAAGATTGGGTGTTGACCGTAGAGCAGATTTCCTGATTACCCCAACCGATAACTTGAGAGAACTAGTTCACGAACACACCAATGACGACTTGATCATTCCAGGTATTAAAAATCTTGCCTGTTTACTTATCGATGAGGCACAGTTCCTAACTAGAGAGCAAGTTGATCAAGCTTTGGAGCTGGCAGTTCTCGATGGTATTCCAGTTCTTTGCTACGGGATTAGAACTGACTTCCTAACTAATGGTTTCCCAGGTTCTCTAAGACTTATGGAATTAGCCCACACGCTTGAAGAGCTCAAGACTATTTGCCGATGTGGTCGCAAAGCGATGTTTAACGCTCGTAAGTTTGATGGTGAGTTCATATTCGAGGGTGATCAAGTTGCCATTGACGGCGTTGAAGTAACATACGAGTCTCTCTGTGGTGTTTGTTACCTCAATGAACGTGGCTAATGGCTCAAAGATTCTCTAACGGAACAATCTATCTCGATAGTGAAACGAAGGTATCGGAGCTCTTTGTTTCAGATGGAGGCTTAGTTATCTCCAAATCTGCATACGAATGTGCAGAGACTAAAGAGGACGTAGACCTAGCTGGAAAAACCCTTCTGCCCGCATTCAGAGATGCTCACATCCACCCACTTCTTGGAGGAAGAGAAGCTTTGGGACTCGACGTGAAGCATGCAAGGACAACCGCAGAACTTGGTTCGCTTCTCAAGGAACATCTTGCTAAGAACCCTGGTCTAAAATGGCTTGATGCAGGAACCTACAACCGCGGAATTGACGGTCCACAAACCAGGGAAACTTTAGACAAATACGTAGACACAATCCCAGTAATCCTCCATGCAGATGACCATCACACAATCTGGGTAAACAGCAAAGCGATGGAAGTTGCTGGCATCACTCAAGATGACGTGCCAAAATTTCCTATCGGTGGCTTCGACATTGACGCCGAAGGAATTCCAACTGGACTGGTTCGAGAATCTTTAGCGAAGGACACTATCCTCAAGCACGCTCCAAAGCGATCGCTTCAAGATGACGTTCAAGCTCTACTCAAGGCTGAGTCAATGCTTATTGAAGCCGGAATAGTTGAAGTTCAAGACGCATGGGTGAATGATCAGATACTTGCCGCCTACCTAAGAGCTCAACCACAGCTAAAACTCGATTACAAACTAGCCTTTTCAATGGAATCTCAGAGCCTGGACTCTGATATACGCTTTATTAATACAGCTGTAAACCAACTGGATTCAAACCTTCAAATTAGGCCTCATTCGGTAAAGATTTTCGTGGATGGGGTCTTCGGCTCTGCTACCGCATTTGTTACTGAACCGTACTTAACCACTCAAACAACAGGCGATTTGAGTTGGACGAAAGAGAAACTAGAATCAGCACTTATTTTCGCAAAGGACCTTGGTTTACAGGCCCACCTTCATGCAATAGGTGACGCAGCTGTTGCATTCGCACTTGATTCAATAGAAAGCACCCAGCTAACTAACTCAGTCATAGCTCATGCAGAACTAACCACAGCTGCTCTTCTCAAGAGGGCATCAGCCTTGGGTGTGACAATGTGTGTTCAACCTTATTGGGCTCAAAGAAACGATTTGCTTCTCACCTGCACACACCACTTAGGCGAGCAACGTTTAGAAAGCCTATATGCCTTTAGATCCATGTTGGATCAAGCAATTCCATTAGTGTTTTCCAGCGACTGGCCTGTTTCTAGTCACAAACCTCTAGAAGGATTAGCAACAGCAGTTTTCCGAAGGCTACAATCCGCTCAAAAACCACACAACTTATCTGAAGCGATCACAATTCAAGAAGCGGTATCTACATATACAAGTTCGGTCGCTACGCTCCTAAGTTCAGGTACTGGAACACTCAAGCAAGGTTCAGAATTTGATGCGCTAGTTCTAAACAGTGACTTAATGCAGCAAGACCTCGAAGGTTTTAGTTCCCTCGAGGTCTTAGCCGTTTATAAAAAAGGTGTTGCTCTACTTCCACATCACCATAATTGAGGCAGCTGGAACAACAATCTTTCCAGTTGACTTTACTGTCTTTAGAACTTTCGTAACTCCCTTTGCATCAGTTGCTCCAACTGTTTTACCATCTGCTACCAGGTTGTATGTTCCGGCAGGAACAGTGAAACTTGCGGTGCTGTAAGGATCTGAGTTAGCAAGAACAAACACTGTTCCCCACTTATCGCGAACTGCCTTGCCGTTCAAGCTAAAACCAATCTGTTGGTAAGGCTTTGAACCTATGAACTTCAAGTTCGCTGTAACAGCTGTTGAAGTGGCCATGCGGAAAGCAGGATGAGCTTTACGAATAGCTATTATGTTCTTCAAGTAAGAAACGTTTGATGCGTAAGTGATTCGGTTTCCCCACTTGAGAGAGTTAATAGCATCGCTCGCGTTGTAGCTGTTCTTGTTGAAGTTCTTGCTACGCAAGAATTCCTGACCAGCCTGGATAAACGGTAAACCTTGAGACAAGAACAACATTGAGTTACCAATTTGATCAAGCTGCGCCAAAGTCTTGTTGTCTGTTCCATCCATACTTAGCTTCAGACGATCAAAGAAGGTTCCGTTGTCGTGAGACTCGATGTAATTAACTGTTTGGCCAGGCTGAACTCCCGCAATCGCAGTACCCGAATAATTGAGCACGTTACCTGAAATACCTGTCTTAACTCCGGTGTATGTTGCAAAGCCGCCTGAAATCCAACCAATGTCGCCTTCGTTGAAAACGGAACCCTTCATACCATCACGCATACGATCATTGAAAGTTCCAATACCTGGCATCTTTGAGCTGTTTGCTTGACTTGCCTTCTGGTCTGCTGGCAGGCCAGCCATGTCCCAGCCTTCACCAATCATGATGATTGTTGGGTCAATTAGATCCATCTGAGTTCTGATTGCATTCATAGTGGTTACATCCATTAGACCCATCAGATCGAAACGGAAACCATCCATCTTGTATTCAGTTGCCCAATACTTGACTGAGTCTTGAATGAACTTTGAGACCATTGGGTTCTCAGTTGCGGTGTCATTACCACAGCCAGATGAGGATGTCTTCAAACCGGTTGAATCTCTTCTGTACCAGTAACCAGGAACTAGCTTCTCAAATGAGAAACCTGAGCTATCCATGACGTGGTTGTATACGACATCCATGTTTACTCGAAGACCTGCAGTGTGAATTGCCATTACCGCAGTTTTAAGTTCACGAATGCGCGTCTTAGGGTCAGCTGCGTTAGTTGAGTAAGAACCTTCAGGAACGTTGTAGTTCTTAGGATCGTAACCCCAGTTGAACTGGGCACCCGCACCTGTTTCATCTACTGAACCGAAGTCATAAATAGGCTGCAACTCGATGTTAGTGATACCAAGGTCCTTGATAGCAGCTAACCCGGTAGGAGTTGTTTTACCTCCCTTTGTGTACTTTGTGTTCAGGTCTGTGAACTCAAGGTACTTACCCTTGTGGTTTGCTGGGATTCCACTGGTCGCATCCATCGACAGGTCACGAACATGAAGTTCGTAGATTGATGCATCAGTAGGGTTACCTGTTTGCAAATTGTTTGGCCTGGTTGAAGAAGCCCAACCGGTTGGGTTAGTTGAAGATAGGTCTACCACTACACCTCTGTCGCCGTTGATGGTAACAGCACGAACATAAGGGTCAATTGCCTCGTTTACTTTGGCACCGAAGTGAGCACGGTACATGTAAATGGTGCCATCTTGATTTCCGGAAAGCGTCTTGACCCAAGTTCCCTTAACATCTTTAGTCATCTCATAAACAACACCAGCATCTGCCGCTGTTGTTGCTGACGCGTAAGTAACAAGATCGAGCGAGTCTGCAGTTGGCGCCCAAACTCTGAATGAGGTTGATTCTGCAGTGTATGTGTTACCAAGATCTGTTCCGTTGTAGTAATACTGCTCATTGAATGAAGGAAGAGTCCAAAGTGAACCTAGGTCAGAATCCAACGTTCCATAGGTAGGGTGACTGATTGTGTAAGAAGTTCCAATCTTTACATCGTTAGTCAAGGTAACTGTTGCGTAGAATCCAACTGCAGCGCTTCCCTTGAGTGTTGACCAGCTTGCGATAGAAACAGCATTACCAGCGTTATCTGTAACTGTGAAGTTTGCCTTCTCCGTGTCCAAGTTGAAGCTGTTATCGAAAGTTAGTTTGATGGTCTTGATGCCAGTGATTTGGGCGCCGAGCAGGCTTGGTAAGTTTGAAGGTGCTTTAGTCCAAACAAACTTTGATGCAGACTTAACCCAAATCTCTGCCGTTGAAACACCTTCAATTGGGGTAAACATGTTTGACTCTATAAAGCGGTCGCCATCAGGGTCTTTTGCCCAGTCATTGGTTCTAATAATGAAACCAACTTTGTCAGTCGCGTTGGTGCAGTTGATGTCCCATTCGCCGTAGGCACCGAAGTCATCTTGGGCTGTGTTAGCGCCATCTTTAGTGAATTCGTAGGCAGCGCCGTTAGCCCCATCACACCAAAGCCAAACATTCCAAGGGGTATATGCGTCGTCATAACGCTGGTAATGGATCTTTATGTGGTGATTTCCAGCCGCTAAAGATGGCTTGGAATCGATTGCTACAAGTCCGGTAACCAGGGTCAATGCAGCTAAAACAAGGCCTAAAAGGCGTCTTACAGGGGCAACGTTGCGCACAATAACAACTCTTTCGTGTAGGTGTTATTTAAGACTGTAAACGTTTACCCATCGCTTTGGGCCCTAAAAATACCTCTAAAGCCGAGTTGTTATCTAAGCGTAATCTGGTGGGGCGTGCGGGACTTGAACCCGCGACCGACGGATTATGAGTCCGCTGCTCTAACCGGCTGAGCTAACGCCCCCAGCCACTACTAATTTACTCGTCTAAACGCTTAATAACGTCCTTAGCCTTGCCAACGGTCTTTTTGACCCCTTTACGGACCTGTTTGTCCACTTTCTTGGCCTGCTTGACCACATCTGCCCTAAGCTCGTCAAAGCCATCCTTGATCTCATCACCCAGGTCGGTAATCTTGCCTAAAGCCAGAAGTGCCTGCTTTCTCATTCTTGCTTCGGCTTTACGGACGGCTGCGCTGAGCTTACCGATTGGCTTTGAATAAGCCTCCAAGTTGTCATCTGATTGCTGCCTAGCATCCTGATCGCCACGATATAGGCCCTCAAAGATTGCAAGAGTTCTCTTGATGTCGTGGGACTGGATCAAGTGAATGGAGTTCTCAGATAGTCGGTCAAGTTCCTTCTGGTCTGCAGTCGCGACTTTCAAAAGGCAAGCCGCGAAGTCATCAACATCATCAGCTTCGAAGAGGTAACCGTTGTCCCCTGAGTGAACTAAGTGAGGCAAAGCCATTGCGTTTGCCGCAATCACTGGTCTGCCTGAAGCC
Source organism: uncultured Micrococcales bacterium (assembly GCA_903922825.1). Lineage (GTDB taxonomy): Bacteria > Actinomycetota > Actinomycetes > Actinomycetales > Microbacteriaceae > Rhodoluna. Next base: position 14,156 of record CAIXVE010000043.1, read on the forward strand.
ATGGCTTCCATGGTGGCAATCGATTGCAACTCGGCAATCGAAGGCATTGCAAATACAGTTGCACGCTCGTAGGCAAGTGGCAATTCCTCTTCACTAATGTGACCCAAGAATTTCACTCTGTCTCTAATCTTGAGTTCAGAAGCTAGATCTTCAAGATACTTTCTCTGGCTTCCATCACCTGCGATCTCGATTTGGAAATCAATTTCCTTTGGTAATTTCGCCATAGCCCGCAGAAGGTTATGAACGTGCTTCTCCCAATCCAAACGACCCAAAAACAACACTCTGAAAGGCTTATTCGTGGTCTTCGTGTTGTTAGCAAATTTAGTTGCATCGATACCGCAAGAGATTGATAAAACATTATCTATGCCAGCCGCATTCTCTAAAAGCTCTGCTGCTCTCCTAGTTGGTGTGGTGACGTGATCAAATTTAGATAAAACAGCGCCGGTGTCCTTCCACATAACTGCCTTTATTCTCCTGTCTAGGAATTCAGGCAAGTGAAGATACCTAAGAATGTTTTCAGGCATTAGGTGGTTTGTTGCAATCAGGCGTATACCGCGCTCTTTTGAACTTTTAGCAAGAATTCGACCCAGAACGATATGTGATTGGGAGTGAACAGCATCTGGTTCGAAACCATCAAGAATGAGATCGACCTTCTTTTTCAGAGTGTGAGGCCAGACGAATCTCAAGGTCTTGTGAACAATTAGCTTGTGTGATCTCAACCGGTGAACTGTCATGGGGACACCATCGTGCACTTCAGTGAAGGTTCCCCACTTCTTACTATATGCCGGGGCTATAACGTGAACATCATTTCCATTACGAACTAGACCACCGGCTAAGCGCTCGGTGAATCTAGCAGCACCATTGATATCAGGTGGAAAGGTATCAGAGGCAATAAGCACCCTAAGCGGGTGACCTGGATGTCTTGTGGATTGAGCCAAGGATAGAACCTATCTTGCTGGACGATTTACTAAAAGTTTACCCTAGGCCTTGCCCAAGAGCTCTGGATGGTACTTAGAAAGCAAAAACACGCCCGTAACAGCTATTGCACCGCTAGCTCCAAAGCCCAAAATGATAGGCAAAGGAGCATCCATAGCCTCCTGAAGCAAGACCACACCAATACTCACTGCTACAAGTGGGTCGATCACTGTAAGCCCAGCGATGACCAAATCTGGCGGTCCTGAAGTGTAAGCGTTTTGAACGAACCAACCACCTAACAGTGCAGCTGTTATAAGTGCCGCGATAGCAACTATGGTCAGCGTGTCAGTGAAAGGCTCAAACCTAAGACCGATTATTCGATCTAAACCACCTTGGCTAAACGCTCTCTTTATTACCACCTTGGTAAGTGTTGCGACGAATCCATAGAGGGCGCCAGCTCCAATAATGAAGGTTAATGGATTGAAACGATTACTTCCTTTGAAGAAAATGAAAGCGAAAACTCCAATCAAGACTGCAACCATAAGCAGAATGTCGATTAGAGCAGTGTCATCAATATTTGGCTCCACGGAGACCTGGTGAGCCATCACCACGAAGGCACCAAGTCCAATTGTGCTCATACCGATTGCCAACATGGATTCCCGATTCAATTTGGTCTTAGTGATCCGAGCATTCATAACAGAAGTTATAACTAGTGCGATAGAACCAATAGGTTGCACCAATATCAATGGGGCAAGTGAAAGTGCTGAGAACTGCAGAATTAGTGCAAAACCAGACACTGCTAAACCCGAAACCCATCTTGGATGGCGAGCCACTTTACGAAACTGTTTGAGAGTTAAGTGCGAGCGACCAGAAAGCGCAGCTTTCTTCTGCAGGTCAACAGCTCCGTTCTGGAGTTGTGTACCAACTGCCAAAGCAACCGCTGAAAGCAGTGCAAGGCAAATCGCTAGAATCTTCAATTAGTTCCCGCCTGACTAGATAGTTAATAGCCTACCTACCACTACCATGTTCATGCTTTAGGGTAAATTTGTTTCATGTCCATTAGACCTATTTGCATCACTGGTGACCCCGTTTTACACACTCCAGCCCTTGAAGTCACAGTCTTTGACGACTCGCTAAGAACCTTAGTTCAGGACATGTTTGAAACTATGGACGAAGCCCCAGGTGTAGGGTTAGCAGCTCCTCAGGTAGGTGTAAATCTAAGAGTTTTCGTCTATGACTGGGACAAAGAAGATGGAACACCGCAACGCGGAGTTGTGATCAATCCAAAGCTCGAATTATCCGAAACCCCCAGCGGTGAACCAGAGTGGGAAACTGAGTCCGAAGGCTGTCTTTCGGTTCCTGGAGAGCGCTTTCCTCTAAAACGAGCTGAGCGAGCAACACTAACCGGGGTGGACCTAGATCAGAATCCTGTCAGAATTGATGCTGAAGGCTGGTTTGCAAGGATCTTCCAGCATGAATTTGACCATCTAAACGGAACTCTATATGTTGACCGATTAGCAGAACCCTATAAAACAGATGCCAGCAATGTAGTTACTGAAAGAGGTTGGGGTATCCCAGGTCTTAGCTGGCTACCAGGTGAAGAGAGACTAGAAGGCTAAATAGCACCAAGCTTTTTCATCAAAATCAAAAGCTGTGATCTGGTGTTAATCATCAGCAGATCCTGAACCTTGGCCAACGTATTTCTAACTTTGAGCTTTGGAACCTGAACTATCTGAGCAATTTGAGTATCCGTTTTGAGGTCGCAGAAACTACGAAGAATTGCGGCTTCTTTTTCATCTAAAGAAGACAAGGCATTATCCGCGTAGCCATATTTATCTGAATCAATCAAACTCTCTGGAATGAGATCTAGCACTTCCCTAGCTCCGAAGTCAGCATTTGGATCCGACGCTGCGCTTACCACCTCAATGAATCTTTCAAGACCATCACTAACAAAGAGCGCATCAACAGCTCCTGACTCGATTGCTTCAATCCGAAGATTTGGATCGCTAAAAGTTGACGAGATTAGAAAGCGACCCAACTCAACACCACTTACGTTAGCCGTTGATTGCAAACCTGAAATGAAGGCATACGCCGAAGTGTTAGTTAACCTTTGGTCGATAACTGCAACATCAAAAGTTTTTTCGAGCACATCTGCTTGAGTTAGCCCAAAAGCTTCAACATCAAAAATCACGCTAAAGCCATTAGATCTATCCAAAGCTTCTCTTCTTGCTTTACGGATGGCATCAGAACCGCCAATGAGCGCAACACGAATTTTGCCCGCCAAGGTTAGCTACCTTTGGAATATTTAGACACGTTTGGGAAAGCTGCGGAAACTTTGAAACCAACACCTGGCACTCGAGCGAACTCGATGGTCGCGTCATATAGTCGAACCATCTCCGCAAGTGAACTCAAGCCAACACCGGTTGGTCGCTGGGTTAGTGCCTGCTGATCTTCGGTAACCGAATAGCCTTTTGACGAATTTAGGTTAATACGCTGTGTTTCTTCACCGTTATCCTTGATGAGAATTTGAAGTGCAACATCAGTCCAAATAAAGTCAACATCTATGCCCGTATTAGCAGGTGCGTGCTGCCTGACGTTAGACAAGGACTCACTCACAATTCGATAAACAACAAGTGAAGCATTATCAACCAAATCGGTGGCCGGTCCGTTTTCACGGAAGTTAATGCTGAAACCAAGTTCGCGGTATGTAATAAACAGGCTGTTTAAATCTCTAATTCCAGGCAGTGCAATTGAATTCGATTCTTGCAAGGCCAACAAATCTGAAAGCCTTCTTATTTCAGCAAACGCGTCTTTCACTGATACGGAGATGGCCTCAAGCAATCTGGGTGCAGCGCTTGGGTCCGCTTTGATTGAATAACTACCAGATTCAATTGAGACCATGGTGGCGCTTAATTTATCTAAGAGTAAATCCGTCACATCTCGCGCAATACCGAATCTTCTTCCCTGCTCTGCAATCGCTAGTTGAGCTTCTGAAACTTGACTTTCAAGGTTAGCTAAATCGACTTCGCCTCCAACGTGAGTTATTTGAGTGAATAAATAACGTCCGATAAACCAAGCATTCGCATTTAGTGCAATCACTGTCAGAATTCCAGCTACCGCGAAAGCTAACTTGGCATTGACCGTAGGGATAACGATTCCGTATAGTCCTGACGATTTCACACCAAGGATACTTATCAACAAACTAGATAGTCCAAGAATTAAACTGCAGGCGAACCCAACAATTCTTTGAATCACATTTGCGAAACCAGAGATAATCAAAAGTGCTATTGCGGCAGAGATTTGTGAGACCTGAGGCTCTAGACCGAACAAAGTTGGGGCGATTAGGCCAATTGAAAAGAAAGCAATTGACACCCAAGGCAAAGGCCTTGAGAAATAAATAGACACTGAAATAAAGCCCGATGCCACAAGACTCATTGGGCCTTGAAGCGAATAGTCGACACCACCAAAAATGAGGAGGCTAATGAGTGAAAGGTAGAGCGCTGGAAGCCACTTCTGATCTCGAATCCAAAGGAACATGAGCACTCCTTAGAAGGGCCTGCATAAAACGCTCCCCGGCTTGGACTCGAACCAAGAACCTATCGGTTAACAGCCGATTGCTCTGCCAATTGAGCTACCGAGGAATACTGCCTAAAAGGCAACTTGATTACTTTACCAAAAACTTTAGAGTTAGGCGAACTAGTAACCGAGTTGGGGATCAACTAGGCCAACCCAGTCGCCAAGGCCCTGATATGCAGCCAGATTCTCTATGATTCGTATCGAGAAGGCCTTTATAACCTGGGTGTTGGTATCCGCGGTATGAGGCGTAATGATCACGTTTTTAGCTCTCCAGAGCGGGTGACCTTCGGGTAGGGGTTCAGGATCAGTAACATCAACCCCAGCGCCGGCGATAATACCTTCATTGAGCGCCTCAACCAGGTCGTCGGTCACCACAATTGGTCCTCTAGCTATATTCACCAAGTAGCTTGTTGGTTTCATTAGTTTTAGCTTCGTCAAGTCGAACAAACGGCTTGTCTTTTCAGTCAGAGAACATGCCAGAATTACCCAATCTGCCTTCGGCAGAGCTAAATCGAGATCTTCAAATAGCAGGACTTCATTGACACCGCTCAATGGTAGGTCTCTATTCCTTACTACGGTTATGTTGGCTCTAAACGGGGTAAGTAGCTTGATTAACTCTTCAGTAATTCCTCCCCCTCCAACAATCAAAATGTTGGCATCATAAAGTGAGTCAGCGTGCTTTCTTCCCCAACTTGTTGCCCTAACTCTTTCAGGAATGATTCGGCCAAGTGCAAGTGCAAGTGTGAGAGCATGTTCAGCAACGGGTTCCCGATAAGAACCTTTCGCGCAAGCAAAACGAACCGGCATATCCAAAACATCAACAAAAGCATCGACTCCAGCAAAAGGTAATTGAACGAACTCTAATTGCGGGTTGGATTCAATCATTCCTTTAAGGCCACTCGGGTCTGAATAGTCAGTCCAAATCAGAGCACCAACTTGTGAACTCATTTCTGTAACTGAACAACCAGAAGCAATAACTGCCTGCTCATATGCCGGAAATGACTTAGGCGCAATGCTTACCAAAGATTTATCGACGCTCAAGGCAGTTCCCTAATCTTTGCTTCAAGAGCCACCAAATCCTGCTGAACCTTGAGGTGTTCAGCCGAATGAGTTTCATGGTTCAGCATTGCCAAAGCACTTCGAAGCGCGTCGCGGTTACGGACCAGAATCTTCTTAGTTGCCATCTGGATGACACTTTGGGCGTAGCCCGCGGCTTCTTCAGATGTGCTAACTGGAATCGGTTTACTCCCCAGCGACCTAAGTAATGGATGCAGAACTTCAGGTGTCTTTGTGGCAAGA
>CAIXVE010000044.1 GCA_903922825.1 uncultured Micrococcales bacterium
AAACTAACCAAGGCAATGCCTCGAATGGTTCTTGGCAAGGACATGACTTTGACAGAAATGGTGGTTGATCCTAAAGCCAGAACGGTTGCCTTTGAAACCGTTGATGATACCGACGATGAGTTTGATGAAGAGCCAGTTGAATTTGAACCGGTTGCTCCAGATACACCGGTTGATTCAAATAGCCGATACAAAGAAGCTGCAGAGTTTAGGAAGATTCTCGAAGAAGATACTGATGCGCTAAAGACTTTCGAATTGGCTCGTGGACTAGAGGGTCTAAAGCGACAAACCAGCGTTCACGCGGCTGGTGTGATTATGTCTGCTGAACCACTTCTTGATGTTATTCCAGTGATTAGAAGAGATGATGATGGGGCTATCATCACTGCCTTTGCTCAGCACGCTTGTGAAGAGCTTGGACTTGTGAAGATGGACTTCTTAGGTCTTCGCAACCTCACAGTTCTAGATAAAGCAATTGAGAATGCTCAGAGCAATCGTGGTGTCACTGTTGTTCTTGAAGATCTTGATCTAGATGGGGATACCAATACCTACGAGATGATCTCAAGAGGGGACACTTTAGGTGTTTTCCAATTGGACAGTGGTCAGATGCGCTCACTACTTCGGCTGATGAAACCATCCAAGTTTGAGCATATCTCCGCAGCTATTGCTCTGTATCGACCAGGGCCTATGGGTATGGGTTCACACACTTCTTATGCTCAACGTAAGAATGGACTTGAAGAAAACAAGCCGATCCACGCTGAGTTGGCAGCACCTCTGTCAGAAATTCTTGATCCAACCTATGGTCTTATTGTTTATCAAGAGCAGGTTATGGCCGTAGCTCAAAAGGTAGCTAACTTTTCTCTAGCTCAAGCGGATAACTTGCGTCGGGCGATGGGTAAGAAAAAGAAAGAGGAGCTGGATGCTCTAAAGCTAACCTTCTCGGATGAAATGCGCAAAAATGGATTCTCCGATGAAGCTATAGATAAGCTCTGGGAGACCTTGCTCCCGTTTGCTGACTACGCTTTCAACAAGGCCCACTCGGCTGCATATGGTGTTCTGTCTTATTGGACCGCCTACATGAAGGCGAACTTCCCTCAGGAATACATGGCAGCTCTTTTGACGTCTGTCAGGAACTCTAGAGATCGCCTGAGCACATATCTAAGCGAAGCTAGAAGAGCTGGGCTGAAGGTTTTACCGCCGGATGTAAACGATTCGATTGCCGATTTCCAAGCTGTTGGAAAAGACATTCGGTTTGGTTTGGAAGCTATCAGAAATGTTGGTGGCGGTGTAGTTCAAGCCATTATCGACACCAGAAACTCAGAAGGACGTTTTGAGTCTTTCCAAGATTTCATAACTAAGGTTCCGGCTTCAGTTTGCACTAAACGTGTAATTGAATCTCTGATCAAGGCTGGTGCCTTTGATTCTTTCGGTGTGACTAGACGAGCGCTATACGAAATTCACGAAGAATTAGTCGATTCAGCTCTGAAGGATAAGAAATCTAAATCATCGGGAGACATGGACCTGTTTGGTGATTTTGAAGAAGAGCAAAACAACATCAAGATTGCAAACCTCGATGAGTGGCCACAACGGCAACTCTTGAGCCTAGAGCGCGAGATGTTGGGCCTTTACGTTAGCGATCACCCACTTAGGGGAGCAGAGAACAGCATCCGAGCGGCAGCCACCGAGACTATCACTTCGTTCAATTCAAGAGCAAACTTCACAGAAGGTGAAGCTGTGACTCTAAGCGGTTTGATTACCAACGTTGAAGTGAAAACAGCAAGATCTTCAGGAAACGTTTATGCCAACGTGACGATAGAAGATCTTGACTCGGAACTCACGTTGATGATGTTTAGTAAGACTTACCTTGAGAATGCAGAGAAACTCAAAGTGGATTCCATTGTTGCTGTTAGAGGTCGACTGCGTCCAAGAGATGACAGTTTCACCTTGAACGTTAACGATGTTGTAGTTCTAGAAAAAGATAAATCAGGGTTTGTTGGGCCACTGAAGGTCGCTATTGCTCAGCATCTTGCCACTCGAGCAAATATTGAACAATTAGACAGAATTCTTTCTAGATATCCAGGTCAAACCGAAGTGCAACTATTACTGAAGGCGGATACCGGAATCACCGAATACCGGATTAAGCACAAAGTTTATGTTGGCATTGAACTTATTTCAGAAATCAAACAGCACTTTGGTAATGATGTTCTTGAAATGCCGGTTCAGGTTGACCTAGTCGAATCTCTTGCCGGGGATGACGTAGCCTCTGTTGTGGTAGAGCAAACTGGCGAGCTCTTCGGGTAATAAGCCTTTCAAAATTTCAACCACCATCACGGCATTTGATTCGACTTCAATTCGTTCTCTGATTTTGCAAATTAGGACTGCATTGACTTTGTCAAAAATGGGTAACTGGTGCTCAGATTCTGGATTCCAGTCATTGTCAAGGAATCTTTTTGTGTGATCCTCGGATAGCTTTTTAGCCAGGTAGAGGGATTCTTCATTCAGCATCGAGATTGCAACATATTCGGCGTTTTTGAGAGCGTTCCAACTGCTTGCACCTCTTGCTACATTGAAGGTGGCCAGGGCAGGGTTGGATCCAAGTGAGGTAACAGAAGTTGCTGTGAAGCCCACCGGCTTACCTTCAGGGTCATTGAGCGTGATTATGCAAACACCAGATGCATGCCTTCTAAATGCGGCTTTTAAGGCTTCTGAGGTATCCAATATTTCTTGCACTTGGGTCCTATCTAGGGGTACTTGTATAGGCTAACGCCTAAATCTACGTCAGGTCATGTTTGAAGCTTTCGGCTTCCTACCACTACATCTAGGTTGAGATTAGACTATAGGCACTACATCTTGGATTTGAAGGAGATATTCATGTATTGCCCTTTTTGCCGTAATCCTGATTCCAGGGTTATGGATTCAAGAACTTCAGATGATGGATCATCCATTCGCAGAAGAAGACAATGCCCTGAATGTGGAGCTAGATTTTCAACCACCGAAACCGCCAGCCTTTCAGTTCTAAAGCGTGGGGGAACAACCGAACCTTTCAGTAGAGACAAGATTATGAATGGCGTGCGCAAAGCGTGTCAGGGACGACCTGTTACCGAGTCTGATTTAGCAATGTTGGCTCAAACTGTTGAAGAAACAGTTAGAGCAACTGGATCTGCTCAAGTCGAAGCTCAAGAAGTTGGTTTAGCCATCCTAGAGCCACTTAGAAAGCTTGATGAGGTTGCTTTCATGAGATACGCCAGTGTTTATCAGGGATGGGAAACGCTAGAAGATTTTGAGGCTGCTATTACCCTATTGAAAGTTGAACGCGAAACAAGTTTCGATGAGCAGGCTTAGTCAGTTGAGAGAAAACTAACTCGTGCTATACAAACTCATATTTAGAGTCTTTTTATCCAAACTCAACCCTGAGACTGCACATCATCTGGGTATGTTTGCCATAAAAACAGCTTCTAGCATCGGGCTGCTTCGTTTACTAAATAACAAGGCTGAAAAGCACAAGGCCTTGGGTTTGAGTTTTAATGGACCATTTGGAATTGCAGCTGGATTCGATAAGAACGCTAATGCTGTTGTTGCTCTAGGCGAATTAGGTTTCTCACACGTTGAAATAGGAACTGTCACTGCAATTGCCCAGCCGGGAAATGAAAAACCAAGACTTTTCAGATTGAAAGCAGATCGCGCTCTGATCAATCGAATGGGTTTCAACAACGATGGGGCAGAAGTGGTTGCCAAAAGACTGGAGAGCCTAAGAGCATCAGGGAAGAAACTTCCAATTGTCGGTGTGAACATTGGAAAAAGTAAAGTCACACCGGTTGAAGACGCGGTCGCTGATTATCAGAAAAGCGCGAGACTTTTAGCGCCATATGCTGACTATTTAGCAGTCAATGTTTCATCGCCAAACACGCCTGGGCTTCGATCTCTGCAAGATGTCAAAGCACTAGAACCGATTTTGGTTGCAGTTTTAAGCGAAGCCCTTGGGAAACCGGTGTTGGTGAAGATTGCACCAGATCTTTCTGATGAAGACATTGTTGAGGTGGCACATTTAGCACAACGTCTAGGCCTTGCAGGAGTGATTGCAACCAACACAACGATTACCCGTGAGAACTTAACTACCTCGCGTGAAAAGGTCGCTGCTATGGGTGTTGGAGGCCTCTCTGGTCCTGTTCTTGAAGCCCGATCTTTAGAAGTTCTGAAATTACTTAGAAAAAATTTAGATAAAGAAATAACGATTATTTCTGTTGGTGGCGTAGAAAAAAGAGATCAAGTTCAAGAGCGCTTAAATGCAGGGGCAAACCTAGTCCAGGGTTATACCGGTTTTATCTACTTCGGTCCTTTTTGGGGACGCAAACTAAATCGTTAGTTAGACAAGCCTTGCTTCAGGAGACTTTGTTTCTGAAGGGTCGGTAACAGTGACATCAGCCAATATCTCGGTGACCTTAGTCATAACCTCTTGAGGAATCTCAACCCCCACCGCACCAATGTTGCTTGTGATTTGTTCTGGTGATGTTGCACCAACAATCGCACTAGAAACATTCTTGTTCTGAAGAACCCAAGCCAATGCAAATTGAGCCATGGTTATACCAAGCTCATCTGCTAGAGGCTTTAGAAGTTGGACTTTGGTCAAAACTTCATCGGTAAGCATCTTTTGAATCGAGCCGTTCACTTTTTCATCTGAGGCACGTGATCCAGCAGGAACAGGTTGCCCTGGTAGATACTTGCCAGTCAAAACACCTTGCGCCATAGGTGACCAAACTATTTGGCTAACGCCAAGTTCTTCACAGGTAGGAATTACTTCAGCTTCAATCACTCGCCAAAGCATCGAGTATTGCGGCTGGCTTGAGATTAGCTGAATGTTTAGTTCCTTAGCCAATTTAACGCCGGCACGAATCTGCTCTGCGTTCCATTCAGAAACTCCGATATAAAGAGCTTTACCTTGTCGAACAATGTCAGCGAATGCCTGCATAGTTTCTTCCAGAGGAGTTTCAACGTCGTAACGGTGAGCTTGATATAGATCGACGTAATCCATCTGCAAACGCTTTAGTGAACCATTGATTGATTCCATGATGTGTTTACGTGAAAGGCCATGGTCATTTGGCATACGTTCTGCAACTGGCCAATAAACCTTGGTGAAAACTTCCAGCCCTTCGCGGCGTTGACCTTTAAGAGCATCACCAAGCACGCTTTCAGCTGCCTGATTTGCGTAGACATCAGCAGTGTCAAAAGACGTTATACCACCGTCAAGTGCAGCATGCACTGTTGAGATGGCGCGCTCGTTTTCAATTTGAGTTGCGTGGGTCAACCAGTTTCCATAAACCAGTTCACTTACTTTAAATCCACTATTTCCTAGGTAACGATATTTCATTTCTTATCCTTCTTCTTATAATCAAATTGAAAATTCGGTTTGAACTACTTCTTTGCTTTACGACGCGGTGCAGGCTTTGGGATGCGAAGCGGGCGTGGCTGCATGCCACGGCTTACTACATAGAACCAGGTGCCTCTTTGAACTACAGTTCCTGCACCTAATTTCTCATGAATGTGCTTTTTTATGATCCTGTGCAGCAGGGTTGCTTCGATGGCAACAATCAACAGGGCAACAATCATCACAAGTGTGGTTATGTTTTGAACTGCAACGTTGTTTGTTGAAGATACAAGTAACAGGATTACCATCATCGGCATCAGACCTTCGATGATTGTGTATCGATTATCGATTACATCTCGAGCAATTTTTCTTTGAGGTCCGCGATCGCGAGCAAGTAAATACTTCTCGTCTCCAGCAAGCATGGCTGCTCTAGCTTTTAGCCTTGACTCTCGCTGGGCTTGGCGAGATTGAGCTATGGTTTCTTTATTTTTGCTTCCAACAATTGGGCGAAGGTTGGCTGCTTCACGTTCTTTACGGGTTGGGGTTGGGCGACCTTTACCTGAAGATTTCGAATTGGAATTATTTTGCTGGTCGCTCATCAATGTCCTTAGTTTTCACGCTTATGTGATTTAGATTACTCACATGACATTCTTGCCGAATCCTGCCAGTTCATCTCGTATGACACCCGACCAGGAACTTATTGATACAACCGCCCAACTAATTGAATCTGAATTTGAAGAAAGACTAGCCACTCTAGGTCAGTTGGTCCGAATCCCAGGGATAGCTTGGGAAGCATTCGATGCCAATGATCTTGAGCGCAGTGCTGAAGCCGTGGCACAGTTGTTCAGAGCTACCGGGGTTTTTGATGAAGTTGAAGTTAAGCGAGCAGTCTTGGGCGGTATTGCTGGAGCGCCTGCTGTTCTGGCTAGTAGAAAAGCTAAGAACGGTAAGCCTCATGTGTTGCTTTATGCCCACCATGATGTTCAACCTCCCGGTGATGCCGACCTATGGTTGAGCCCGGCGTTCGAGCCAACTGCCAAAGATGGCCGAATTTATGGTCGTGGTGCAGCGGATGACAAGGCTGGCGTGATTACCCACCTCAGCGCAGTGGAAACCCTTAAAAAGCTTGCTGGAGCTGATTTTGACCTTGGTCTGTCTATCTTTATCGAAGGTGAAGAGGAAGCTGGTTCAAGGACTTTTAGAGCGTTTTTGGATGAAAATAAGGGCAAATTGGCTGCAGACGTGATTATCGTGGCCGATTCAATGAACTGGTCACCTGAGATACCTGCACTAACCGTCAGCCTTAGAGGAATGGTTTCACAGGTCATCCACATTAGGACCATGGAGCATGCCGTTCATTCTGGAATGTTTGGGGGAGCGGTCCCAGATGCCTTGATTCCATTGGTAAAGGTCCTTGCCTCTTTGCACGATGACAAGGGAAATGTGGCAGTCAAAGGCCTCAAATCCTACGAATTTGAAGATCTGCCTTACTCTGAAGCCAATTTGAGAGCGGATAGCAGTCTTTTGCCGGAAGTTAGCCAAATCGGTGAAGGTGGCCTAATGACCAGAATGTGGGGTAAATCTTCGCTCACAGTGATAGGTATCGATGCACCTTCAGTTGCGACATCTTCGAACACTTTGATGCCAAGTGCCTCAGCCAAAATAAGCCTAAGAATCGCTCCAGGGCAAGATCCTCATGAGGCTCTTTTGCTGCTTCGAGCACATATCGAGGCAAATGTTCCATTTGGCGCAAGGCTTGAATTTGGTGAAATTGAAGAAGGTAAGGCATTTATGGCTGATTCTTCAGGTTGGGCTGCACAATTGGCTAAAAATAGCCTAGGAGCGGCCTTTGGCAACCCTTCGGTTGACATCGGAATCGGTGGATCCATCCCGTTTATAGCTGATTTGACCGAAGTGTTCCCAGATGCGCAAATTCTGGTCACTGGCGTTGAAGACGCCGATTCTCGAGCCCATAGCCCAAATGAGTCGATTCACTTGGTTGGTTTGCGCAATGCAATGGTGGCTGAAGCCTTATTCTTGCTTTCTGCTAACCAATTACAGGCAGATTAGTTAGACTAGGAGAGCAGTAAGGAGCAAAAATGACTGAAACTCTGACCCACGGTTTGGAAATAACCGAAGCCGCTAAAGCTGAACTTCGTCGTCACATAGAGACCGCTGACATTTCAGATCTTGAAGAAGGGCAGAAATTGCGCCTTCGTGTTGAAGTTAAAGTTGGTGGCTGCGCAGGTTTCCAGTATTTGCCATTCATTTTGACTCCAGAACTGCGTGAAGATGACTTAATCCGTGATTTTGACGGGGTAGAGGTAGTTGTTGACAACATGTCAGCACCTTTCATCAATGGCGCAACTTTCGACTTCGTGGACACTTTCCAAAAGCGTTCATTCGAAATTGATAATCCAAACAGCCAGGGGACCTGCGCCTGCGGATCTTCTTTCAGCTAACAAACTTAAGGCTAATTACCTCCGTAATTTCGGGGGTAATTTTGCTTTAAACCCTTTATTTATAGGTGTTTATGGCCAACTTAAGGCTTCGGGGCCAATAGACTTAGAGCACAGTTAAAACAATGTTGAAGGGTCGATTGTGCTTCGTAAGCCTCGATTAAAGTGGGCATTTTTACCCATATTTGCCGTCCTAGTAGCCTCGCTATCCGGTTGCAGTGCTGAAACTTCCAGAGGTTTCTTGCCAGGAGTTCCAGGGGTAACCAACCACACAGACACAATTGTCAAACTTTGGACAGACTCTTGGATTGTGCTTTATGCGGTTGGAATCATCGCCTGGGGCCTAATGTTCTTCGCAATTATTGTTTACAGACGTCGCAAAGGCGACTCAGAAATTCCACCTCAACTTCGCTACAACATGCCTATCGAAACCCTGTTTACAGTGGTTCCTTTGATCTTGGTTATTGGTTTCTTTGCTCAGACTGCAAAGGATCTGAACTCGGTAGAGGCTCCGGTGCAGAGCGATTACAGAATAGAAGTAGTTGGAAAGCAATGGTCTTGGGACTTCAACTACACCAACAACAACGTTTATGACAGTGGAATTCAATACCAGGGAGACGGCACTGAAGCTGAGTTGCCAACTCTCTATTTACCGGTCAACAGAACCGTTGAAATTGACCTAACATCTCGAGATGTTATCCACTCCTTCTGGGTTATTGACTTCCTATACAAAAAGGACGTTTTCCCTGGCCGAGTCAACAAGATGTATTTCACCCCACAGGTAATTGGCGACTACAAGGGTAAGTGTGCAGAGCTCTGTGGTGAGTTCCACTCGATGATGCTTTTCAATGTGAAAATCGTTTCACAAAGCGACTACGACAAGCACATGGCAGAACTTGCAGCAGCCGGTTACACAGGGCAACTGACAGCAGATCCAAGCGATCCAAACAACTTGAACCGAAACAACCTTCCGGGTACCAACCCAGCAAACAAAGGCTAAAGCATGATTACTACAGTAAAGAAATCTAAAGGTCGCATTGTTGTTGATTGGCTAACCACCACAGACCACAAGAAGATTGGTTACTTATACCTAATCACTGCGGTGATTTACTTCATGATTGCCGGTGTCATGGCACTTATTATTCGCGCTCAACTGGCAATGCCGGGCTTATCAATTGTTCAAACCAAGGAACAATACAACCAGCTTTTCACTATGCACGGAACGATCATGTTGCTTATGTTTGCTACGCCGTTGTTCGCGGGTTTCGCAAACGTTTTGATGCCCTTGCAAATTGGTGCACCGGATGTTGCCTTCCCAAGATTGAACGCAATCGCTTACTGGTTCTACTTCTTCGGTAGCTTCGTAGCAGTTGCAGGTTTCTTCACTCCTCAAGGTGCTGCATCATTCGGTTGGTTTGCCTATGCACCACTATCTAACACGACTTTCTCGCCAGGGCTAGGCGGTGACCTTTGGGTATTTGGTCTTGCTCTATCTGGTTTCGGTACCATCATGGGTGGTGTGAACTTCATCACAACAATCGTGACGATGCGAGCTCCGGGTATGACAATGTTCCGTCTACCAATCTTCACTTGGAACACTTTGGTCACATCAATTCTGGTAATTATGTGTTTCCCACCTTTAGCTGCAGCTTTGTTTGCTCTTGGTGCAGATCGAAAGTTCGGTGCACATATTTTCGAAGCAGCAAACGGTGGGCCAATGCTCTGGCAACACTTGTTCTGGTTCTTCGGTCACCCAGAGGTTTATATTCTTGCGTTACCTTTCTTCGGAATCGTTTCTGAGATCTTCCCAGTATTCAGCCGTAAGCCAATCTTCGGTTACCGAACACTTGTTTACGCAACCATTGCAATCGCAGCTTTGTCAATGACTGTGTGGGCTCACCACATGTATGTAACTGGTTCTGTGTTGCTTCCATTCTTTGCTTTAACAACAATGCTGATTGCAGTTCCAACCGGTGTGAAAATATTCAACTGGATCGGAACTATGTGGCGAGGGTCAGTGACATTTGAAACTCCAATGATTTTCGCACTAGGGTTCCTAACCACATTTATTTTCGGTGGTCTAACCGGTGTAATCCTGGCCTCACCAACACTTGACTTCCATCTATCAGATTCATACTTCGTGGTAGCTCACTTCCACTACGTAGTGTTTGGTACAGTAGTGTTCGCGATGTTCGCAGGCTTCTACTTCTGGTGGCCAAAGATGACCGGAAAGATGCTCAACGAGCGTCTAGGTAAGATCCACTTCTGGTTGCTATTTATTGGTTTCCACACCACATTCTTGATCCAACACTGGTTGGGTGTTATTGGTATGCCGCGTCGTTACGCAACTTACCTTCCAAGCGATGGCTTCACCTTCATGAACCAGGTGTCAACATTTGGAGCAGCAATTCTTGGACTATCGATGATTCCATTCCTCTGGAATGTTTGGATCACGCACCGCAACGGTGTTCGAGTTGAAATGAATGACCCATGGGGTTATGGACGCAGCTTAGAGTGGGCAACAGCCTCACCTATTCCTCGCCACAACTTCACCTCAATTCCTCGAATCAGAAGTGAATCACCTGCATTTGATTTGAACCACCCTGAATATGCTTCACCTGAAGCTAAGGTCGCAGTTAAAGCGAAGGCGAAATAGTAATCATGAAGACCAATAAAAATATCTTTCTACTACTTACCGTTTTCTATGTTCTTATAACAGCAATTTATGGTTACTGGTCCTACCTGGCCAACGGCAAGGTAGAAATCATTGGAACAGCAGCAATCGGAATGCTAGTTTTCTTGTCAGGTTTCATCGCCTTTTACTTCGGTAAGACCGCAAAGAACTTTACTGGAGCTGAAGATCTACCGGATGCAAACATCGAAGATGGGGAAGCGGAGTCAGGCTTCTTTGCTCCGTTCTCATGGTGGCCTTTGGCACTTGGAATCAGTAGCGCTTTATGCTTCACAGCTTTGGCTGTTGGCTGGTGGCTGTTTGTTTGTGCATTCCCACTAGCACTTGTTGCTTTGATTGGTTTCGTATTCGAACACTCACGCGGAGCTCACGCCCACTAATAAAAATCTATATCTTAAACAAAACTGCCCACCATCACTGGCGGGCAGTTTTGTTTAACAGGATCTTTACTTCTGGTTCTCGATTGCTTTCTGAACCTGCTCTTCGATTTCGTGAGCGTGGTGTGCATTTGCTTCGATAGCAGTTTGAGTAGTAGGGGAGACGCTGTCCTTGAAGTAGAAACTAGAAGCCGCTGCACGCATGCGAGCCCTGATCGTAATCTTTCCTTGGGCGTTAGGTCTAGCCAGTGTTGGCTGGTAGTCCTTGTAGTCAACTAGCTTGAATAGATCATATTCGTTAGCAGCTTCGTGAACTTCAATGTATTCACCGTGAGGTAGTCGAACGATTCTTCCAGACTCGCGACCGTGCAGAGCAATTTCTTGATCCTTGCGCTGAAGGGCTAAGCAGATTCGCTTGGTAACTACGAAAGCAACAATAGGCAAGATGATCAAAGAGACTTGCATGGTTAACAGAACCTGGTTCAATGACATCTTGAAATTAGTTGCAATCAAGTCTGTTGAAGCACCAGCCCAGAGCACTGCATAAAACGTAACACCCGCAGCACCGATGGCAGTTCGAACCGGTGCGTTTCGTGGACGGTCTAGCACGTGGTGCTCTCGCTTATCACCGGTTACCCAATTTTCGAAGAATGGGTATAGAGCAACAAGAGCAAGGAAGACCAAGCTGATGATAAGTGGCAACAAAATGTTCATAGAAACAGTCACGTTACCAGCCATGAATTCCAGGTGGCTTGGTGCAAGACGAAGTGCGCCATCTAGCCAACCGATATACCAGTCAGGCTGGGTTCCTGCTGAAACAGGGGATGGATCGTAACCACCGTAGTTCCAAATCGGGTTGATGGTGAAGAACGAAGCTATCAACATGATTACACCGAATACGATGAAGAAGAATCCACCAGCTTTGGCAACATAGACAGGCATAAGTGGGTAACCAACAATGTTGGAATCTTTACGACCAGCTGCTGAATAGTGAGTGTGCTTGTGAAGAACAAGCATCACCAAGTGGATAGCAAGGAATACCAAGATAAGTGCCGGCACCAACATGATGTGAAGGCTATAGAGTCTTCCCACGATTGAATGTCCAGGGAACTCGCCACCGAAAAGCAAAGATGAAATCCAAGTGCCAATAAATGGAACACCCTTGATCATTCCATCAATGATTCTTAGACCGTTACCTGAAAGTAAGTCATCCGGTAGTGAGTAGCCAGTGAAACCAGCTGCCATACCTAAAACAAATAGAACAAATCCAACAACCCAGTTCAATTCACGAGGTTTACGGAAAGCTCCGGTGAAGAACACTCGAAGCATGTGAAGACCGGCGGCTGCAACGAAAAGCAATGCAGACCAGTGGTGAACCTGGCGCATAAGCAATCCACCGCGAACCTCAAAGCTGATGTCCAAGCTTGATGCATACGCGATTGACATGTGTGCACCTTTTAGCGGAGCATAAACGCCGTTATAGATCACATCAGTCATTGAAGGTTGGAAGAAGAAGGTTAGGAAAGTTCCAGAAAGTAGCAACACTAGGAATGAATAAAGTGCAACTTCACCGAGCATGAATGACCAGTGGTCAGGGAAAATCTTACGACCAAATTCCTTTAGGACACCAGCAACACCGACGCGCTCGTCGACGTAGTTAGCAGTTCCAGCTAGGAAGCCATTTTTCTTTTTCGCGGTAGCTGTGTTACTCACGCTTTCACACTCCTATCCCAGAATGAAGGCCCAACAGGTTCGAGGAAATCTGACTGAGCTCTTAGGTAACCTTGCTCATCAACATAGATTGGAAGCTGGGGAAGTGGTCTTGAGGCAGGGCCAAAGATTACTTTGCAACCGTCAACTAGATCAAAGGTTGATTGGTGACATGGGCATAGAAGATGGTGGGTAACTTGTTCGTACAGAGCAACTGGACAACCTACGTGTGTGCAAATCTTTGAATAGGCAACGATGCCCTGATAAGACCAATCCTTTTTCTCAGGAGATTCCTTAAGAATTTGTGGATCAACACGAACCAAAAGAACTGCAGCCTTAGATTTCTGCTCTAGGTAGTCTTCTTGATCTGGGTTTAGGCCTTCGGGGATTACGTGGAATACAGATCCCTCTGTCAACTCTGAAGCCTTGATTGGAGTTCCGAATGGATCTTGGGTTAGACGAGTTCCTGGCTTCCAAGCGGTGTGACGAAGCTTGTCGCCTGGGTTAGGTCCAAGGTCAGCAAAGATAATGATTCCCGGAAGTGGGAATAGAGCTAGAGCTCCGTAAAGAGTTCTGCGAATAAGTTTTCTTCTTGAGAAACCAGATTCCTGGTTAGCCAAGTTAATGATTTCAATCGCTGCTGCACGCTTGTCTTCACTTGAGCGAATTGGGTGACGATCTTCAGCAACTTCGTTATCTGGCATCAAGGTTTTCGCCCAGTGCACTGCACCAATTCCAATACCAAGTAGACCGAGTGTTATTCCAACACCTAGGAACAAAGTGTTGTTGCGAACAGTAATTAAATCTGCACTCAGTGGGAATGCAAAGTATGCATACAACGCAAAAGCGCTACCCAACATTGATAGCGTGAAAAGCAAAACTACTTGGCGAACTGCCGCTTTCTCATGCTTTTTACTCTTGTCTGTCATTCTGACGCGGTGAGGTTCGATACCTGGATCTTTCACTGCGTCTTGATGAACTACATTCAAACCACCGTCATAGACATGTTCTGCCCCTGAGGTATGGCTGCTCTTAGCAACTTCTTTAGACTGCTCGCTCAATTTTGTCTTTCTTTTTCTTTAGTTAGATTTCGCGCCAAGCCAGATGGTGATAGCAATGATTAGTCCTAGCAAACCTAACCATGCAAGAAGACCTTCAGTAACAGGACCTAATCCACCAAGCTCATCTCCACCTGCAGAACTGTGTGTCTGAAGATACTGCAAGTATGTGATGATGTCGTTCTTCTCTTGAGGAGTCAGGTTGGCATCGTTGAATACCGGCATGTTTTGTGGACCAAGAATCATAGCTTCAGCAATTGTTTTTGCTGATGAATGCATCAATGCAGGAGCGTACTTACCTTCGGTAAGAGCTCCACCTTGTCCAGCAGCGTTGTGACACATTGCACAGTTGATTCTGAAAAGCTGTCCACCTTTTTGAGCATCACCGTTTCCAGCAGTGTAGGCGATACCTGGAATAGCAGGACCCGTGGCAAGTGAGCCAACATATGCGGCCATTGCAGCAATTTGATCGTTAGTGAATTGAACTGGCTTTACTTGCAATTGAGGGCCGCTAGCAGCACCAGGCATACGTCCGGTTGAAACTTGGAAGTCTACAGAAGCTTCGCCAACACCAATCAAAGTTGGAGCGTTAGCTGTTCCTTCTGCATTCTTACCGTGACATGATGCACAGTTCGACAGGAATAGTTTCTTGCCGTAAGTAACCTGAGCTGCTGAGTGTGAAGCAGCCTGTGGGGAAGCGGACATCGCAGCGCTAACCGCGGTATATCCTGTTCCGACTGCTAGAAGTCCAGCAAAAAGAATAATTACTAGAGCTTTAGGACTGCGACGTAAACCGTTCAGTTTCTTTTTCAATATCTGCATCTTCCGAGTTATTTCTTTATTTCAAAACGTAAATGATTAGGAACAAGGCGATCCAAACTACGTCAACGAAGTGCCAGTAGTAGGAGACAACGATGGCTGTAGTTGCTTCTTTGTGCCCGAATTTCTTGGCAGCAAAAGTTCTACCAATCACGAAAAGGAATGCAATCAGACCACCGGTAACGTGCAAAGCGTGGAATCCTGTGGTCATGTAGAACGAAGAGCCGTAGCTGTCGCTACTCAATGAAACACCCTCGCTAATTAGATTTGAGTATTCCCAGACCTGTCCTGAAACGAAGATAGCTCCAAGGATGTAGCTCAAGATAAACCACTCGACCATACCCCATTTGAGTGGGGACTTTCCAGTTGCTCTAGGCTGCATTCTTTCAGCTGCAAAAACACCGAATTGAGCGGTGAAAGAGGATGCTACAAGGATCAAGGTGTTGGTCAAAGCGAAGCCAAATTGCAACTTTTCGGTTCCATTTGTCCACATCGCCGGAGAATTGCCTCTAAGGCTGAAATACATGGCAAAAAGGGCAGCAAAGAACATAACTTCACTACCTAGCCAGACGATTGTTCCAACCGAAGTTGCACTAGGGCGATGTATTTGATTGTGAGTTAGGGGAGCAGAGGCCATGTCTTTATTTTAGCCCTTAATCCAACCGTTACCTTGCCAATATCCGCGTTGCGGTGCGGAATTCTTGAATTATCTCTAACCACTGAAGACTAGAATGACTCCATGACCGAAGAAATGTCCTGGGCAAGGGTAATCGAAAGCGTTGAGCGAAATCAACACCTAACAAAAGCGCAGGCGCGATGGTCGATGCACGAGATTATGTCAGGTAGAGCGACAGATTCTCAGATGTCAGCCTTCCTTTTAGGTCTTAGAGCTAAAGGTGAGGTTCTAGATGAACTCTCGGGTTTTGTGGACGTCATGTTAGAACATGCGGTCAAAGTTCCTGTGACAGATCAAGCAATCGATATTGTTGGCACAGGAGGGGACCAGCTCGGAACCGTCAACATTTCATCTATGGCTGCCATTGTGATTGCCGCCTGCGGATATCCAGTCTTGAAGCACGGTTCGAGATCTGCTAGCGGTAAAACAGGATCCTCTGAGATGCTCGAAAGTCTGGGTATAAAGCTTGATTTGACGCCGGAACAGCTCGCTGAGGTCTTCCAAAAAACCAAAATAACCTTCTTTTTTGCCCCGCTATTTCACCCATCTCTCAAGCACGTTGGACCAACCAGGAAAGCACTTGGAGTGCCGACAACATTCAATTTCCTTGGACCATTAGCCAACCCAGTTCAGCCCATTGCCACTGCTCTCGGAGTTGCAAATAGAGATATAGCACCCCTAATTGCCAATGAAATAAAGGCAAGGAACCGTTCAGCAATCGTCTTTAGAGGCTCTGATGGCCTTGATGAACTCACAATTACAGGCCCTAGCCACGTGTGGTTAGTTCATAAAAACAGCATGACAGAGCTTGATTTTGACCCTAAATCACTAGGAATTGCTCTAGGTTCCGTGAAAGACCTGCTCGGCGGAGACGCCAAGGACAACGCTGAGGTAGCCAGAGACCTTTTTGCTGGAAATCTGGGGGATAGACCTGCTATCAAAGACATTGTTGCCTTGAATGCAGCTGTTGGCATGGCGGCAATGGAATTAGCCAAATCAGCAGATCTTGAGAGTTTCAACTTCCAGAACGTTCTTGAACAAAAGTTTGCATTAGCTAACAACTCAATAAGTTCAGGCGAAGCCCAGAGCAAGATGCTCGAGTGGGTAGAGGCTACGCAGCAGTACCAGAGCTTGCCTTGAGCGCTAGATAAACATTACTTGACATAATGTTCATTATCGGTTATTTGATAAACCTTTTCCTCAGGTATTCAGCAAGCTCATGAGGCGCTAACGATTCTCCGCTGTCCAAAAGCTCTTGGATGTTCCACCAACGAAATTCCAGAATGTCTCGATGTTCATCTTCAGTAAAGCCTGAAGTATCTGGAGAAAATGCTTTAACTTGCAATTCAAAAATTGTGTCGTGATACGTGTGATAGTTCAATCCGTCGGCCCAATCCCAGCGGCCTGATGTTTCCAGAATTGGATCTCCTAGTTGGTCTTGAGTGACCAACAAGCCGGTTTCTTCGCGAAGTTCCCGGACTGCTGCCTCCAAAGGCGTTTCACCAGCATCGATGCCGCCACCTGGAGTCAGCCATCTTGGCGGTAATCCGACTTCAGGATCAAAATGGGTCTTTAGTAAGAAGATCTCATTGTTCCCGTTTATTAGGAGAACTCTGGCAGTTGGACGGTGTTTAACGTGAGTTTTGCGGCTCATTTAGAGACTTTCACTCCACTTTGACTAGTTTTTGGGTCAAATCCGAACATTTTCATGGTTATTCCAACTAAATATCCGATGCCGATCGCAAAAAATGCTGTCCCAATCCCCACAGTGCCTCCCAAAAGCCAACCTGTGGCTAGAACTAACGCCTCGGCGATAGATCTAACAATCCAGTAGGGAGACTTACTGACTCTAGTAAGTCCCACCATGAGGCCGTCACGCGGCCCTCCACCAAGCTCTGCACTTATGTATAGACCTGAACCGATAGCAATGATTAATAGGCCCAAGACTAACCAAATTAGGTTCATCCAAAATCCAGACAGATCTGGCATCAAAGGCCTGTTCCAGTCGGCAAAAGGTCCAATTGAGACAGCGTTGACTAGAGTTCCGAAACCTGGACGTTGACGTATAGGGATCCATATCAAAAGAACCACTGCGCTAATAACTATGGCTGCGAAGCCAAAGCTCCAGTTTGTTTGTTTTTGGATTCCTTGCGTCAAAACATCCCAAGGTGGAACACCTAAACTGGTATGAATCATCATGGCTAAACCAAGCCCCACCAGATACAGCCCGCCCACTAAACGCAGAATAGGTTTAACCCTGAGGCCTGATAAGTTCACGAATCTAAGCCTACCCGTCAGTATTTAGGAGCATCGTGCAAGAACATCCGTTCTTCGTTAAAGACAGAGTTGTGGTACTCGCCCACCGTGGTTTCACTCCCCCCACAGAAAATACTTTAGGCGCAATCCAGCACGCAATCGCTTCTGGCGCTGACATCATCGAGACAGACGTCCATTCATCAAAAGATGGAATTGCTGTTCTTATCCACGACTCTGACCTTATGCGAATCGCCGGAGTTTCAGCCAACGTCAAAGATTTGAATTGGGAAGAGCTTCAACAGATCACTTTGAATGATGGTTCATTTTTGTTGAGTCTTAGTGATGCACTGGCTGCATTCCCAACAATGAAATTTAACATCGATGTCAAAGATAGAGCAGCCATTCAAGGCACAGTCAAAGCCATAGAAAGTAATAAAGCACACGAGCGAGTTCTGGTTTCTAGCTTTAGTAACAAAAGAAGGAAAGATTCACTAAAAATGTTCAAAAAGCCAGTAGCAACATCGGCTAGTGCAAGTGTAGTTATCTCAACTTGGTTGCTGTTCAAATTGGGTTTCAAAGATTTATCCAGGCACCTTTCCGGTATTGGAGCATTACAAATACCAATTTCCTTATATGGAATAAAACTTGATAGCCCAAAGTTCATAAAACTCGTCAACTCAACTGGCACTCAGCTGCATTACTGGACAATAAATGATCCTGTTGAGATGAGAAGGCTGGTTGAACTTGGTGCTCAAGGTATTGTTACAGATAACACATCTTTAGCCATTGAGGCTCTGGGGAAAACTTCTTAGCGGGAATAAATCTTTAGTTACCTTAGTTCTAACAAGTAAAGCAACTATTGGAGGTAACTTATGAGTTCAGACTCACTACGCGGAACCAGACTTGGAACACAATCCCAAGAGAAGACAACTGGCATCCAATACTCCCCTAGACAAACCGTTAAGTATGTTTGCCCGAAAGGCCATGAATCAGAAATGCTATTTTCTGCTGATGCTGAAATTCCCCACACTTGGCAGTGCAAGCATTGCAGCGCAACTGCAATAACAGACGCTGTCCCCACTCCCCCAGAAGTCATTTCAAACGTATCGAAGACACATTTCGATCAACTTCTTGAACGCCGATCTCGAGATGAACTAGAAGAAATTCTTGCAGAAGCGTTAGCTGATCTGAAGAAACGTAGAGAAGCTGCCGCAGCGGCTAGCTAATTCTCAAAAGTCTTTGGATGCCAAACTTAGTCATAAGTAAAAGTGCTTCAACAACAATATTGCTAGACATCTTTGATGTTCCAATTTCACGTTCAACGAAAGTGATTGGAACTTCCGCAGCACGTCCACCAGCTCTAAGGGTTCTATAAGCCATTTCAATCTGGAAAGAATATCCTCTGGCGTTGATTGATTTGAGGTCAAGCTTCTTCAAGAAACTACAGTCAAACACTCGAAAACCAGCAGTCATGTCGTTTAGTTTTCCACCAAGCATTAGTCGTGCATAAATGTTTCCCCCACGCGAGAGCCATTGGCGATGCAGCGGCCAGTTAACTGTCTGTCCACCTTTGACATACCTGGAGCCGATTACTAGATCGTTAGAAGGGCAAACCTCCAGAAGTTTTGGTAGGTCAACTGCACGGTGAGAACCATCGGCATCCATCTCAACTACATAGTCGAAACCTTTACCGAATGCCCAGTTGAATCCGGCGATGTATGCAGCCCCTAGTCCTTCTTTACCTTGACGGTGCAAAACGCTGATGCGTTTGTCTTTCTTGGCAAGGTCATCTGCTAGTTTTCCTGTGCCGTCAGGACTTGCATCATCAACGATTAGAAGTTCAACATTCTTATTGAATTCAAAAAGCTGATCGACACTTTTATGGATATTGCCTGCCTCGTTATAGGTGGGCATGATGACTAAGACTTTCATGCTCTCCTTCTCGCTCTGGCAATGGTTAAGCCAATCAACGCTATCAAGAACAGAGCGATGGCAAAAACAAAAGCTCCAGCTTCGATATATCTTCCAAAGATAACGGCGGGTGTCTTGTCGCTTCTGAGCGAAATGTTTGCAACCATCGCTGCCGGGGTGAACATTGGCAGCTCCTTCACAATATGGCCATCAGGGGTATAAATACCTGACAGACCAACAGTTGAAATTGCAACCACAGTTCTACCCGTAACTATTGCTCGCATTCTTGAAATTCCAGCTAACTGAACTCCCTGTTCGCTTTTACCAAAGTCAGAACTGTTTGTTTGAATCATGATTGCTTGAGCACCATTATCGACAAGGTCGTAACCTAATTCGTCAATAGTTGCTTCGAAACAAATAAGTGAACCAACTCGAACATTCTTCTTGATATCGAAAACGCCATCACGAGTACCAGGAGACATATCCCAACCGATAAGCCCAATCATGTCTGGAGCTAAACCCATGAAGAAAGAACGATAAGGAACGTATTCTCCAAAAGGAACTGGACGTTTCTTGTCATACCAGTCGGTTAGTCCCTTGACCGGATTCCACAGATCCACTTCATTGAAGTAATCCACTCCCCTGAAAGTCTTATTACCAAAAAGCAAAGGTGCCTTTAGGACTTCATTTACGAATATTGTAACTTTCACATTCTCTTCAGCAACGTTTATTGGATCTAGATCTGCAGAGTTTTCCGGCCAGACCATCAAATCTAAGTTCTTTGCTTTCCCAGATGCGATTAGCTTCTTAGCAACTCTTAGGTGCTTATCCAATATCGACCCTGGTGGGTTGTGAGCAAATAGACCAGCGTTGGCATTTCCTTGAACTGCCGCAACTTTCAATGCTCCAGAGGTGGTTGGGCTAGGCAGAACGAAAAGAGCTGGAAGAGTAAAAAATATAAGCCAAGCGGTCAGCGTCGGAGTCCAAGACTTCACTCGATTTACTATGCCTGACCCTATAGGCAGTGGCGAAAGAACTTGCAGAGCTAGAAGAGCAGAAACAAAAACAATCAGCCAGCTAAGACCGGCGATGTCTATACCCCAAGCCCATTTGGCTAGAAAATTATCTGCCTGACTAACTCCAATTCTTGCCCAGGGCAATCCTCCAAAAGGAAAATGACTTGAAACAAATTCACGTCCGGTGTAGATGCCACCGATTGCAAATGCGACAACCGTGTTTTTCCATGACCCAAGTTTGAGAGTGTTTAGGTAACGCCAAACCACGGCTATTACGCCAAATGAAATCGCAAAGAAGATTGCTTCCATGAAAGAAAGTGCAAACCAAGGAATTGGACCCAAATATGTAGTTAGCCAAATTAGCACTAACCCATAAAAGCTGAAACCTGCAAATAAGCCAAGCCAGAAGGCCTTTAGAAACTTAATGCCTCTAACGGCTAAAACAATAAGAAAAATTCCCAAGAAAGCACCAGGAATAAAAGTTATGGCTGGAAAACTTGAGGCTAGCGATAGTCCACCGAGGATAGCAAGTGGCACTCTTGCGAAGAAAGAGTCTGACTGGCTAAAGAACCTGAGAATTTTGGACACCATCTAAGCGTAATAGGAGTAAGCGACGATGCCACGTTTGATCTGATCCATAGCCGCTTGAGCAGTCTTACTCAGTTTGTCGTCGTTTATGTTGGAGATTTGGTCCAGCAGATCGATGGATTGTTTGCACCAGCGAATAAAGTCTCCTGCCAGCATCCCCGTTGCTTTCAGAATTCCATCAAGTCTGGCCCCCGTTGCCCAGCGATACATCTGCAAAGCCATGGTGGCATCAGGTTCGATGGTAAGAGGTAGGTGATGCTCCTTTGATAACGCTTGAAGTTCATCCCAAACTCCAAGAGTCTCATCAAACCTCTCCCCGAACTCACCTCTTGGAAATCTTGGGTTGAGTTCCTCATCATCTCTTCTGGCCTCATAAACAAGTGCTGCGGCTAAAGCTGCAAAGGTGGCTGCATCTATCCCAGCCCACGTATTTCTTCGCAAGCATTCTGAGACAAGAAGGTCTCGGTCACCATAAATCTTTGCAAGTTTCAAACCTGCGTCAGTAACTTCCAAGTCATCGTCGTCTTGAACAAGATATCCGAGTTCTAAAAGCATGTCTGACAGGTGATCAAAGGTTTTAGCCACCTGGTTCGTTCTGGATTCGATCTGTTTGATGATGGTTTGAGTTTCACGGTAAAGCTTGTACCAGCGTTCTGCCCATCTCGAATGTGCTTCACGCTCAGGGCAACCATGACAAGGATGTGCTCGGAGATCCCTCTTGAGATTTGTGATCTTTAGTTCCTGAGCTCGCATGCCTTTGGTTTGACGTAAGTCATTACGTTTAGCTTGGCGACCCCAAGTTGCCAGCTCTTTCTCCATGTCGCTGATCTCTCGACGCAATTTGGCATATTCAGTGAAATCGCCGAGATGACATTTCATTGATTGTTCATAACCAAATAATGAGGATTGTTTCTCCCTAATTCCTCTGGCTAAGCCAACTACCGATCTGTCGGCTTGGAACTGAGCGAACGAGGTTTCTAAAACTTCGCGAGACCTTCGAGCACCAAAAGCTTGAATAAGATTCACAGTCATGTTGAAAGTTGGCTTGAAAGACGAGTTCAATGGGTAGGTTCTTTTTGAGGCTAAAGATGCAACATAGGTAGGGTCTAGATTGCCAGACCATTGAATAACTGAGTGGCCTTCATGATCAATTCCTCTTCGACCAGCGCGTCCAGTTAGCTGAGTATATTCACCGGGTGTGATTTGAACTCTTCCTTCACCGTTGAACTTATCTAACCGTTCTAAAACCACAGTTCTAGCCGGCATGTTTATACCTAAAGCTAAAGTCTCAGTTGCGAAAACAACCTTCACTAGTTTTCTTAGAAAAAGCTCCTCAACAACTTCTTTGAAAGCAGGTAACAAACCAGCGTGATGCGCTGCTACCCCTCGTTCAAGAGCATTCAACCACTGGAAGTAGCCCAGAGCAGATAGGTCTTCATCAGGAATGTTTCCACACTTTTCTTCTGCAATACGGCGAATCAGCTGCTTATCTTCAGGTCTAGTCAACCTGATTCCTGAGGCAAGTACGGCTTGAACTGCCGCTTCACATCCAGCTCTAGAGAAGATAAAGAAAATCGCTGGAAGTAAATCTGCCTCTTCAAGAATGTCAATCACATCAGGTTTACTTACCCTCGCAATTCGACCCATGTTCCGATCTGGACCCTGATGACCTCTTCGGCCTCGTATTGGTTTATTTATAGGTTGACGCATCTTGTTTGCATGTCGCTGCACTAGATCAACATTTACTCGGTTGTCATCATCCTTTTCACTAAACAAAGGAATAAGGTCATCACCGAAAAGCACATGTTGATTCAGGGGTACCGGTCTAATTTCAGAAACGATGATTGCAGTATCGCCGCGGATTTCATCTAACCAGGCTCCAAACTCTTCAGCATTTGACACGGTTGCGCTCAGGGAAACAACTTTCACATCTTTAGGTAAATGCAGAATCACTTCTTCCCAAACCGCTCCCCTAAAACGGTCTGCCAAATAGTGAACTTCATCCATGACTACGAAACCAAGATTCATCAGAGATTCTGAGTTTGCGTAAATCATGTTTCTAAGCACTTCAGTAGTCATAACCAAGAACTGTGCATCACTGTTGATGCTTGTGTCACCGGTCAGGAGACCGACTTTCTCAGAACCATAGCGAGTGACCAACTCAGCATATTTTTGATTACTCAACGCTTTGATAGGCGTTGTATAGAAAACCTTTTGGTTTCTGTCTAATCCCAGATGCATGGCAAATTCACCAACCACTGTTTTACCTGCCCCAGTAGGAGCTGCAACTAAAACACCCTGACCTCGAAGTAATGCTTGGCAAGCTTTCATTTGAAAATCGTCCATCGGGAATTTCAAAAGAGCAATGAATGAATCCAAAGCTGGATCTGTGCGATTCTGTTTCGCCCTGGCGTAACGCTCTGCAGGGCTTAGTTCATCGCTCATTCTGTTACTTCATCAGTAAGGAGGTCCGTGACTAGTTCATTTTTCTGGCGGGCAGCTCTGCGCTTGTCATTGGCTAAAGCAACTGCTGCTGCCACAAAGTAGAGAACTGTAAGCGGCACCATAAGTAAGAACATAGACATCGGATCAGATACCGGTGTTGCGATAGCTCCAATGACGGCGATGATAAAGATCGCTGGTCGCCAACCTTTGAGAATAGTTTTTCCGGAAATCACTCCTAGCGCGTTTAGAAAAACAAGAATGATCGGCAAAACAAAAGCCAAACCAAAAACGAGTAGAACTCGAACGGCAAACAAAACATATTCCGCGGCATTAATTACGTTGGCGGCACCCGGTGGCGTAAATGAAAGCAGGCTTCGAATGAATTCAGGAAATAACCACCAGCCGAACCAAGCCCCAGCCAAGAAAACTGGTGAGCTTAAAAACAGAAAACCGATTGTGTAACGGCGTTCACGCTTCTTTAGGGCAGGGGTAATAAAGGCTAGAACCTGGTAGAGCCAAACTGGACTAGAAATAAACAAGCCAACAAAAAATGCAATTTGAAGGTGAAGGTCAAAAGCCGAAACTACGGAATTGAAGTTAATGGTTGCATTGACATGCTCGTCACGTGCTAAATCAATTATTGGCTGTTGCAGGGCTGAGAAAACCTGATCAAAGGTTATCCAGCCAATAATTCCACCACCGACTATGGCAAAAGCTGACTTGAAAAGTCGGTTCCTAAACTCTCGAAGATGCCCCGAAAGTTTCATTTTCTTTTCGGGGTTACGGCTCCTAGCCATTACTTCTCTTCTTTGGTTTGGTCTTTCTCAACGCTAGTTTTCTTGTCTTCGGCACGCTCGTCGCCCATTTGCTTCATTTCCTTGCGGAAAATACGCATTGACTGGCCAAGACTCTTTGCAAACCCTGGAAGCTTAGGAGCTC
The DNA here is from genome assembly GCA_903922825.1 of uncultured Micrococcales bacterium. Lineage (GTDB taxonomy): Bacteria > Actinomycetota > Actinomycetes > Actinomycetales > Microbacteriaceae > Rhodoluna. Next base: position 24,303 of record CAIXVE010000044.1, read on the forward strand.
CCCAGATCACAAGAACCACTAGCACGATGACAATGATGTGCCATCCTTCGAGTCCTCTAAACATAACTAGCCTTACTACTCAGATACGGTTTTGTTTCTAGTTTCCAGCCTACGCTGTCTATCTAGTCTTGAGTGTTTAAGTGCACTCACCTCAAGTTTAAGCCCTTTAACCTTCTGGTTTATCGGGTCAATAGATCTCATTACTCGTTTAGAAGAAGCCCTTAGCTTGAGGCTAACCCAGAGCAACGCTAAAGCTGAGCAACCGACGACTATGGCTATCACATAAGGCATGAGGTTACCCACTATTCGGCGTCCTTAGGAACGGAGCCGATTGAAGGGTTAATGGCTGCCAAAGCAAAGTCTCTAACCGCCTTTTTAGCATCTGCTGGACTGATGACCTTAGCGCCTCCCCCGTAACGAGTAACCAAAGGTCCGAGATTTCGAACATCTCCAACTTTGACTGTGAACCTTCTTGAAGTCTTGTTGACCACCACAGTTTCAGCTATAGGTTTCAGGTCATACATTAGGCCATACGCGCCTGGTTCAACTTCGAGGACAACCTCTATGTCGTTATCAGAGGGAACATATATTTCATCCTGAAGTTCTGCTTGTTTCGCAGCTTCACTTATTGGAACATCCGGAAGGATAACTGTGTTTCGCATACGGTCAATCCTGAAGGATCTGAGTGCCTGTTTCTGCTGGCACCAACCCCGAAGATAAATCAGCTCGCTTTGTGGATCAATTCTTAGTGGTTCAATTACTCGACCAATCGAGGTAACACCTTTATTGTCTTGGTAATCGCATTTGATAGCGACACCTTTGTTTATTGCTTGGCGAAGAATTCTGATGTCAAGATCAATACCAATCGGGTTTATCTTTATTTCTGGAGCCTGTGTCTTATCGAAACCACTAGCAATTATTTTTTGCAGAGTTTCAATCTCATCGCTGTCGGCCAGCCCCGGAATTGACTTGAGATACACCAACCCCGCAGCCAAGGCTGATGCCTGACGTGCTGAAAGTCTTGGAACTTCCTTTAGAGACATCTTTTCTTTGTAGTTGACAGCAACGTTCCCATCTTCAAGTTCATCGAAGTCAATTCCATATGGTGAATGGTGGTTTATTTCAATAAACCCCAAGTTCTTCACAGCGTTTGTGATTTCAACTTCTGGAACCTTGAAATGCTTTGCAAGTTCAGGAACATCATATTCAGCGCCATCAATTAGATTGCCAACCAGGGCAAGCATGAGGTTGAAACGATCAGAATCAGTAAGTTTTCTTGGCTCACGCATGATCATCAACCACTTTTTTATATCCAGCTTGAACCAAATCGTCTAGCTCTTTGGGCTCTAAGACTTCTATTTGACCTGGGTATTCACGAATCTGTTCTGCTAAAACGAACTTGTCGTAATAGCGAAGAGTTACTACATCTTTAGCTTTTTGCTCGTTCAATTTAGTTTCGTATTTAAACCAAGCAGCAGTGTCCGGTTTGATTCTAATTTTAGCAATTTGCTTATCAGCGAATTTCTCTAAATCCTCAGTTGCTTTCTGAATCGCTTCGGTGCTTGGCGCATCAAAGGGTGCACTGTTTGCTGACACAATAACTCGGCTAATCATTCGTCTGAGCATAAAGTTGCGTGCCTCCTTGTTCTTTTGGTCAAAACCTAAAACTACCCACTGCCCATCCAGATGCTGAATCAACCATGGTTCAACTGAACGAGTTTCTATGACTCCAGTATTTGGGTTTCGATAATCAAACTTGATGACTCTCAAATCTGAAATAGCGTTGTTTATTTCACGGAAGTTAGGTTCATGTTCGATTATTCGAGGTGCGATACCGACAATGTCAGAGTCCTCACCGACAACTCCCATAGATCGAAGTTTCACAATTCCTTTGTTGGCGGCAGTTGAAAGCGATCCTCCAGCCCAAGCTTCTGCGGCTAGGGTTAGAAGGGCAAGCTGCCTGGCTGTCAATTGGATGTTTTCCGGCCAGGTGAAATCTGATTTCTTGATCACATAGACAGTAGCCTGATTGTTCTCATCTTCGTGAGCTGGGATGACTGCCTCAGCGATTATTCCGTTGTGCTTCAGAGTCGTCTTATCTCTTTCAAACTTTCTTTCAAGAGATTTATTGTTACCGTTTGGCTTGTAGTCGGCCATGTAACCAGGAATTGAACTCAGAATCTGATGTTTGGAAAGTCCAACTTTTGAATATAAAAGCGCACAGGTCAGCGCAAAGAGCCGCTCAGGTCTAGAGATTTTATATTTAGCAACAGACTTATCCGCCATTGTCGAAGTTTTACTTACCCTTTCCAAGGACATCGATCACAAACAATAAAGTTGCATTCGCTGGAATGCTTCCCTGTCCAGATGCACCATAAGCATATTCAGGCGGGATGCTTGCGATGACTTGCGAACCAACTTTCACATCAGTCAGAGCCATAGCGAAACCTTTGATTGTTCCACCAGCAAGATTTAAAGTTGCTGGTTGAGAATCCCAAGAAGATTCAACCGAGCCACCAAGAGCAGAAGTCCAATCCCAAAGTGTGTAGTTCACAGTCACAGTGTCGGTTGCCTTAACAGTTTCACCTTTACCTTCGATTACTACAGCCGACTTAAACTCTTTGGGAGCACTAAATGAAGGTGTGACCAAACCTGGTCTACCAGTTTTAGGATCTCTAACAACCTGTGGCAATCCACTTACAGGTGCTTGAACATCACCGTTAGCGTGCGGCAGATTTACTTTATTGATTTTGAAAATGTATAGAGAGCCACCTGGGTTTGATGCGTTGGCTGGAACCGCAAGTGCAGCTACCGAACCCTCTTTGACGCCAGATAGAGCATTACAGAAAACCGGATAGGTCTTTGTGTCAACGAGAATCGCTTGAGAGTCAGTTCCATTGAAAGCATTTGATCCAAGAAGTTTTCCGGTTGATGAAGAGTAAATCGCGTAATCCACTGAAAGTAATTCATTGCCAGTAAATACAGGTCCACTTCCCTCAGAGACCAGCTTTGTTTCTGGCTTGGTGATTTTAGAAAGTTGGGATGCAAAGCTCACACCTGCTGATGCGTTAGCGAAATCAACTGTCGGTGCTCCTGTGCTATTGGTGGTCACCTGAACTGCATCAATGGCACTACCACCGACAAAGTGGTCACATGCGGCCGTTATGCCACTGAAGGCATCCTGCGCTCCAGTACTGGAGCAGCCTGCTAGAAGGCCAACTATGGCAAGAGTTAGAGATGGAATTCTGATTTTGTGCACTTGTTCCGCTTTCTTTGTTGAACCTTAAGTTTAGTCCTGGTTTGGGTCGGAACCACCGACAATTGAGTCAGCGGCTCTTTGTGCAGCTCGAAGTGACTTACGCACCTTTTTCTCGCTAACCTTGCGCTCCCCTAGATGTTCAGGGTTCCAAACGGCTATGTCCTCATCATCAAACTCAGGTTTAGCCTTTCTAACAAAGGACGGCAGCACTGTTCCTGGAGCCAGTTTCCTTGTGGTTAGAAGGAAGCCAGTGTGTCCTGACATGCGATGTTCCGGTCTAACGGCGAGTCCTTGCAGATGCCAGCCTCGAAATAGAGTCTCAAAAGCTTCTGGCTCAGTGAAAAGGCCTGATGATCGAATGTCTTCGGCAACTCGGGAAAGCTGAGTGACAGTTGCCACGTAGCAAACTAAAACTCCTCCTGGCTCTAAAACCTTGCTCACTTCATCCAAACACTCCCACGGAGCAAGCATGTCTAAGACGACTCGATCAACACTCTGCGGCTTAATTTCCTTAGGTAATTCTTCTTGAAGGCTGCCAACCTTGATTTCCCAGTTCTCCGGAAGATATCCAAAAGCCGCGGTGACGTTTGCCTGAGCTATCTCTGCAAAGTCAGATCTTCGTTCAAATGAGGTTAGAGAGCCTGAAGGTCCTATCGCTCTAAGCAAATACATGCTCAAAGCACCTGAACCAACTCCCGCTTCCACAACCCTTGCTCCAGGAAAAATATCTCCCATCGTTACGATGTTGGCAGCATCCTTTGGATAAACAATTGCTGCTCCCCTGGGCATTGATAAAACAAAATCGGTTTGCAGTGGTCGCAGGACTAAGTATTCAATCCCTGCTTCGCTCCTAATGACAGACCCGTCAGGTAAACCGATAATGTCATCGTGTTTCACATTGCCGCGATGAGTTCCAAACACTGCACCAGTTGCCAAAGTTATGGTGTTCAGTCTTCCCTTTGGGCCGGTTAGTTGAACTCGTTCCCCAGCCTGAAAAACTCCACGTAGTGCTCTAGCCATTACAGCAACTTCCTTAGCTTTTTATAGGTGACACCTTCGAGAGTTTCCCAAAGAATACGTCCAGGTTTTGCTGGCAACTCAATAACGTGAGGAATACCTATCGCGTAGGTGCCAGCAGCCTCAGCAGAGCTGAGTCCTGAAATGCTGTCTTCAAAAGCTATGCATCGGTTCGGTTCAAATCCAAGCTGCTCGGCTGCCTTCAAATAAGCCTCAGGATGAGGTTTCCCATGCCTGACATCATCGCCAGCAATAATAAGATCAAAGGCATCAAAATCTATGGCATCAACTACTTGCTTTGCCATCCGGTGTAAAGACATGGTTACCAGAGCTGTTGGAACTCCATGTTTTCTTAAGTCAAATAAAAGTTCTTTTGCTCCTGGCCGCCAAGGAATCGATTTGGCTAGTCGTTCTTGGACCTCATTTGTTAATCTGGTTACTATTTCTTCGGGTTCAAGCGGCACATTGGTTCGATCCTTGAAAAGTTGTGAAGATTTATCAAGACTCATGCCAACCACGTCTAAACCGTCTTGATCAGTCCAAACACCATTGTGTTCGCTAGCAAGCGCTCTTTCACTCTGAATCCAATAAGGTTCAGAGTCTATGAGGGTTCCATCCATGTCAAAAAGCACGGCAAAGGGGCGTTTAATTCCAAACATTATGCCCAAAGTCTAATCTGCAGTTATGAATTAGAGTTCTATCTAGAGCATCTAGCAATGAAATGGTATGGATTTGAGCGAGACTTCAAAGATTTTTAGTGGCCGTGTTTTGATTGTGGCGTTAGACGGTTGGACCGATGCCGGTTCAGCTGCTAGCGGAGCCGCAATCTACATCAAAGACAAACTCAATTCAGAGCGTTTACTGAGTATTGATGACTCAGAATATTTTGACTACCTACGTCAACGACCAATTATTGTGCTTGATGAACACGGTGACCGCGATTTCCTATGGCCCAGCATTGAACTCTGGGCGCCTTCAACTAAAAGCCCTGTAACCAAAGACCTCGAACTCTATTTCTTGATTGGCCAAGAACCTGCAATGCAATGGCCTTATCTTCGTGATGAGTTAAAGGAAATAGTCGAAGACAGGGAAATAACTTCCGTCATCATGCTTGGCTCTTTAGCCTCTGAGGCTCCGCACAATCGTCCAATTAAGATTCACAAAAACTCACAAACTGCTTCAGTTCGTAACGCCTTTGGTATTGAACGAAGTAATTATGACGGTCGCGCTGGTTTCATGTCGGTTTTAGGCGATGCTCTTGAAAAAGCTGGGTTGCCAACAATATCTATTTGGGGTCAGGTCCCCCACTATGTCGCTTCAATGCCTTCACCTAAGGCGGCTCTTGCACTGGTCAATGATCTTGAAATTATGTTGGGTTTTGAAGTTGACCATAAAGAACTTCTAACAGCTGCATTCGAATGGGAAAGATCCGTGGATGATTTTGTCGAGGGTGACGAAGATTTGCAAGGTTATATAACCAGCCTTGAAAAAGCTAGAGACGAATCAGAAGCTGAAGAACTTAACACTGACCAGCTGGCCCTTGAATTTGAAAAATACCTAAGGCAGAACGAAACCGATTCTGATACGCCGGAAAGCTAGGCTGCAATAAACCCGGTGCTGAGCATCACAACTAATGCAATTCCCACCAGCACGCGCCAAATAACAAATGGAACAAATGAACCTTTGTTTAGGTATCTCAGTAATCCTGCTATTACAAGGTAGCCAACAACGAATGAAGTTACCGTGGCGGTGAGAGTTCCGAGCATCAAATTCGAGTCAAGATTATGATAGCTATCTTTGAATTCTAAAAGCCCACTGGCTAACACTGCAGGTATGCCAATCAGGAACGAGAATCTGGCAGCCGCAGCTCGATTGAAACCTGCAAACAAACCAAAGCTGATGCTTGCGCCAGACCTTGAAACTCCAGGGATCACTGCAAGCATTTGACCAATTCCAAAGAGCATTGCTGAACCAAAGCTCAGTTCAGTAATTTGTTTTTGCTTGGTTCCTCGACGATCTGCGATGAGCAAAACTAAACCAAAGACAATCAAAGTAATTGCAATAACCCAAAGGTTTCTAACTGTGGTCTCGATGAATCCTTTGAATAAAATCCCGACAACGCCAACCGGAATCGAACCTAGAATCACGTAGCAAGCCATTCGGTAATCTCTAGTTGCACGTTTTTGGACATTGAAAATACCAATAAAAAAAGCACTAACTAAGCGCCAAATATCTTTAGCGAAATAAAGAAGAACTGCTGCTTCTGTGCCGAGTTGGATGGTTGCAACAAATGCGGTTGTGGCAGAGTTTTTGTCACTTAGTCCTGGCACATTCATCAGTTCTGAAGCTATTTGAACGTGAGCGCTTGAAGAGATTGGCAAAAATTCAGTTAAACCTTGGATAACACCAAGAATTAATCCTTGGATGAAATTCAATTCCAGTCCTCATCGTCTTCTAAAAGTCCGAAAGGCAAAAACTCGCTGTGTTGATCGGTTAGAGCTTCTTCATAGTCCAGGAAAGCACTTTCAAGATGTTCGTAGGCTGCTAAAACTGCAGGATCATCATTACCTCGACCGGCTGAAACAGCCTCAAAGTGCCGTTCTAGAGCAGCAACGAATTTGTTGAGTGAGTTACGCGCATCCTGAGCCATAAGGCAAAACTACTCCTGAAAGCCGAAAACTAGCGGAAGCCAAAGCGAAATGTTCCAACCGGAGAAACATAGTAAATTAGTTAGGTAACAAAGACACCTTCAGTCCGGGTGGCGAAATGGTAGACGCGCTAGCTTGAGGTGCTAGTCCTCGTTAGAGGGTAGGGGTTCAAGTCCCCTTTCGGACACTCACCCAACATGAGAAAAAGCAAGACTAGACATGCCATCAGATCAGCTTTCAGAAGCCGCAGCCTATTCAATTGAGGTCGCTCGGCAAAGACTTGCTGGAAAGAAGATCTTTGCGCTAACCGGAGCAGGGCTAAGTACGGATTCTGGTATCCCTGATTATCGTGGCGAAGGTCGAATTGCCAGACACCCGATGACCTACGACATTTTTATGGCATCATTCGAGGCTCAGCAGCGTTACTGGGCAAGAAGTTACGTCGGTTGGTCTCGTATAGCTCAGGCTAAAGCGAACCCTGGTCATTTCGCACTGGCTAGTGCCGAAGCTCAAGGTCAACTTAGTTTCTTGGTAACTCAAAATGTTGATGGTTTGCATCAGCAGGCTGGAAGTAAAAGAGTAGTTGATCTGCACGGACGGTTAGATCGGGTCATTTGCTTATCCTGCAAAGAGATAATTTCCAGAACAGATATGGATCAATTACTTGAACAACTCAACCCGGAAATCTCTAAAAACCCCATGGTTGAATTCACCCCAGATGGTGATGCAGAAGTTGATGGAACTGAAAACTTCAAAGTTCCAAACTGCGCCTGCGGCGGCAAATACAAACCTGATGTGGTTTTCTTCGGTGAATCGGTTCCCAGCGATCGAGTTGAAAAGTCTATGCAAGAACTCGAAGCAGCAGATGCAATCTTGGTAGCTGGATCGTCTTTGACCGTTAATTCTGGTTATCGTTTCGCGCGTCAAGCAGCCAAAACTGGTAAGCCTGTGGTTATTGTGAACATCGGGCCAACTCGTGCAGATGTATTGGCTACCGCCAAAATTGAAGCCAACACTTCTATAGCTCTTGAAAGGCTTCTAATTGACTGAAACTAAAGTGGGTTTTTTACGTCATGGACAAACCGATTGGAATATCGATTTGAGACTCCAGGGATCAAGTGATATTCCGTTAAATGCCACAGGGATAGCTCAGGCTCACAGTGCGAGCTCAAAACTTCACGTAGGTGACTGGGATGTTATTTTGGCCTCCCCGCTCTCCAGAGCTAAAGATACCGCGCAAATATTTGCGGATAAATTTGGTTTGAAAGTAGCCGTCATCCCAGAGCTGGTTGAACGTTCTTTTGGAACTGCCGAAGGTTTAGCTCATGGTGAATGGAGAAAACTCTATGAAAGTGGAACTCACATTGAAGGACTTGAATCTCTTGAAGATCTAAAAACCAGAGCAATAAATCTGCTTTCGATTCTGGCAAATGAATATGCTGGACAAAAAGTCTTGGCAGTTTCACATGGCGCTTATATTCGCAAACTTCTGAGAATAGTTTCAAATGATCTTTATCCAACAGATGGAGATCGTTTAGCCAACGTTTCCTTGAATCTACTTGGACACCAGGATGGCATTTGGGAAGTCTTGGACTACAACCCTAGTTCTCTAGCTGACTAAAGCTTTTGAGAAGTTCACCTGCAGAATTATCCCAGTTAAACTTTTTCGATTGTTCAACACCCAACGCAGACTGAGCTTCCCAGGTTTGTCTTGAATCTAGATTGGCAAGCTGCTGAGCTAACCCCAAACTGTCATCAGGTGAGAAGTAAAGTCCTGCTTCCCCAGCCACTTCCCTAAAGATTTCCAAATCTGAAACAACTACCGGTAAACCCTTTTGCATTGCTTCAACAAGTGGAATGCCGAAACCTTCGTCTTTACTTGCGGTGACCAGTGCGAAAGTCTTACTTAAAAGCCCTTCATACTCCTCATCGCTGACGCCTTCATGGAAAATAACTTTTGCACCAACCTGACTGGCTAGTTCACTCAACGCAGACTTACGAGCAGGGGTTATTTTGCTCAATAGATGCAGAGTGAAACCGTTTGCAAGTCCAACACCCCGAATTAGTGTCTCGACATTTTTATATGGCATAAACGAACCTATATAGATGAGGTCTCGGTTTGCAGGGAATAATCTCTCAGAAGTAATTCCTGATCCTGTTGGCGCGTTGTAAACAACGCTAACCGGACGTTTTGTAAGTTGATGTTTTTCAATAAGCCGCTTCGTCGTTTTCGAAACAGTCACGACAGAATCAGCACGATTCAAAAGTAAGCGTTGAGGAATGTAACTCAGGTGATAGATACGCCAAACTGCTCTAAGGAAAAGATTTAGGTCTTGTGGAGGCTTTCTGTGACGATAGTAAATCAAGTCATGAAGCGTGAGAATCAGCTTGTATTTTCGACCTGAAGTCCCCATGACTTGCATAGGTGAATACACATACTTAGCTCCAAGTTTGTTTAGTTTCCTTGCTATTGAAAACTCCTTGGCTGACTCAGGGCTATTTAGCAATACAAACTCGATACCTTCAGGCAAAAATTCAAGTTGACGCAAATCATAAACAATAGCTATAACTCGAATTTTCTTTGAAAGTGCTCGGATTAGTTCAACGCTGAACCGACTTATACCGTCATGGTGATCGAGTCTTATAAATCTTGCATCGAAGTGAAGAACATCCATTAAAACGATTTCCCAGCAAAGAACAATTTCATCTGTTCGATAGCCTCAGCGGCAGCTTCATAGTGAACCAAATGGCCACAATTCGAAATCTCATACATCACCGCGTTATCCATTGTCTTGGCCATCTCGACAACGGCTTTGACCGGCGTTACTTCATCAAGTTCGGCAGCTATTAGCAACACAGGAACCTTGAGGTGATGAATATACGGCGCCATAGTGTTTGAAATTGAAGCGATGTAGGACTCCCAAACAACTTGCGAGTTGGCAAAGCTATTGAAGTGTTGCCGGTGCTGCATCTTTATCCAGTTACGAAGTGCCTTGTCTTTACTTTTAGTCGTATAAGAGCTCATCGAATCAACCAACAAATATGTTGTCACGAGGCTCATGCCAAATTTTTGTGGAACCACGTGAGCAAGCCAGTAATAACCTTTAACTAAGTACATAAGGAATCTGGATAAGCCCTCAACTTTTCCTCCGGCAACTGGGTTTATAAAAACCATTCCGCTAAAGGTATGTTCTTTAGCTTCCAAGCCTGCGCTAATCAAAGTTCCAAAAGAATGACCAACTGATAAGGGTTTTTCGAGTCCTATTGTTTTTATGAAACCCTGAAGCCACGTTATGTAGTTTTCTAAAGTGTGTTCAACTTTCAAAGGAGACGAGACACCAAAGCCGGGCAGGTCAGGCGCATATACGTTGAAATCTGTTAGTCCTCCGGCGAATGATTCAAGGCCATGGTGATCACCACGATATCCATGAACAAACACCACGTTTTTCGCTTTAGAACTGTGCGAAGTGGTGGCTGGATAAAACCAATATTGACACTCAACCCCGTCGACCATGACTGATTTTTTGATGGCTCTAGCCTGAGCTAATTCCATCAATTCAGATGCTGGCTTCATTACCTAACTCCAATTTTGCTTTCCTTGACAAGTCTAGCCAGAGCCATTGAACTATTGGGCTTGCCTAGGTTTGTCAGTGTCGAGAAGTAGTCTGGTTCCATGAATGAGAAATTGGCTTTACCGGAATGGCTAAACGTTGTTGCTGTCTTTGACACAGAAACAACAGGATTGATACTCGACCAATCAAGGATCGTAACCGCTGCTATCCACTTGGTGGATGTGAATGGAAAAGTACTTGAAGGCGGTAAAGATTGGCTATTAAATCCAGGGGTTCCTATCCCCCCAGAAGCAAGTGAAGTACACAAGGTTTATGACAAAGACGTTGTAAATGCTCAGGATGCTGCTTCTGGAGTCAAGGAAATTGTCACGACTATTCAAGAGTATTTTGATCAGGGAATTCCAGTCTTGGCTTATAACGCTCCTTATGACTTTACGATTTTGCACTACGAAGCGAAACGACATGGAATTGATCCAGTCAAGTTTGGTTACGTAATTGATCCGCTTGTAATCGATAAGACCATAGATAAGTTTCGCAAAGGTAAGCGCACTCTAGCTGCTGCTGCCGAAAGATATGGCGTTAGTCTTGAGAACGCCCACACTGCAGCTGATGATGCCATTGCAGCCGGTCAGGTTGGTTTAGCGATGATGCGTTTTTATCAGGCGCTGAATGATCCAAAATTTCCCTTTCCAGGTTCACTTGAGGAACTGCACGAGTTTCAAGCTAAATGGGCAGATGAAAATGAGAAGAGTTACGCGCAGTGGCGTCAGAAGGATTATCCAAACTATAAACCTACTTACGGTTGGCCAGTCAAGAAACTTGATTAAACAAAAATGGACCCCAATCGGGGTCCATTTTCTTTAAGACGTTATTAGTTCTTCGCACCGAACTGCTTGTAACGTGCGTTGAAGCGCTCAACACGACCAGCTGAGTCAAGAATTCTCTGCTTACCTGTGTAGAACGGGTGTGATGCTGATGAGATTTCAACATCGAAAACTGGATATGTGTTGCCGTCTTCCCACTCGATGGTCTTGTTGCTAGTCACGGTTGAACGTGTCAAAAACGCAACACCAGAAGCTAGGTCGCGGAAAACAACTGCCTCATACTTTGGGTGAATGTCAGCCTTCATAGGGTAAATCTTTCAACTAAAAGGGATTTAGATGCCGTTGGCACCAAGAGAAAACTATACCAGAGCCAGCCTTGACTTACCAGTGGTTATTTAGCTCTAACCGCAAATCTGCCATTCAAAAGCACTACCTCGAGGGCGATTCCGAAGGCTTCGCTTAGCTTATCTGTGGTCAAAGTCGTGTTTATTGGGCCTGCAGCCGACACTTTTCCAGCATTTAGAACCAGGGCATGGGTGAAACCGACAGGGATCTCTTCCAGGTGATGGGTAACCATGATGATTGCGGGAGCCTGAGGATGGGATGCGTAACCACTCAAAATCTTGATTGTTGACTCTCTAGCCCCGATGTCCAGGCTGGCTACTGGCTCATCTAAGAGTAGGAGTTCTGGGTCTGGCATGACTGCCCTAGCAATTTGAGTTCTCTTCTTCTCGCCGTCACTCAAAGTTCCAAAAGGGCGATCTGCATATTCAGACAGATCCCATTCCGCTAGGACACGTCTAGCTCTTCTTTCATCAACATCTTCGTATTTCTCTTTGAATCTGCCAGTTATCGCATAACTAGCGGTCATAACAGCATCTAAAACTCGCTCGGAATTAGGAATTCTTCCCGCTATCGCAGTGGAGGCAAACCCAATTCTGGTTCTTAAATCAAATACATTTATTTCGCCCAAAGTCTCCCCTAAAACTCTCGCTGTTCCGGAGGATGGTTGCAGTTGAGCGGCAGCTATTTTGAGCAAAGTTGTTTTCCCAGCACCGTTCGGCCCCACGATGACCCAGCGTTCATTATCTGAAACTTGCCAATTAACGCCGTCGAGAATCTTCTTACCGTCGCGAACGACGGACACGTCATGCAGAGCTAAAACTTCTTTCATAGATTTTTAGCCTATGGGAATAACCCTGCACAAACAGTCTTTGACACTCAAGCCTGAACAAGTTAGTCCAATCCAAGCTATAAAGTTTCTTTATGACCAACACGATTCCTGCGGCAACAATGCTGGTCGTTTTCGATGTTGACTCCACCTTGATTGAACAAGAAGTTATTGAAATGCTGGCTGCTAAAGCCGGCAAAGCTCAAGACGTTGCCGACGTTACAGAACGAGCAATGAGAGGTGAATTGGATTTCAGTTCTAGTCTCAGAGCTAGAGTTGCGACTCTGAAAGGTATGCCAGTATCTATCCTCGAAGAAGTGTTAGAGGAAATCAGAATCACTAAAGGTGCGATCGAGCTTATTCAGCACATTCATGCCCAAGGTGGTAAAGCTGCTGCAGTTTCAGGTGGATTCATCGAACTTCTAGAACCGCTATCTAGGAAACTAAACCTGGATTTCATTAGAGCAAACACCCTAGAAACCCAAGATGGGTTCTTCACTGGAGATGTGATTGAGCCAATCATCGATAAACCTGCCAAAGCTCATGCGCTAAGCGAATGGGCAGAAGAACTGGGCTTAGCTTTAGATCGAACAGTTGCTGTTGGCGATGGCGCAAATGATTTAGATATGATGGCAATCGCAGGAGTTAGCATTGGTTTTAATGCAAAGCCCCGTGTTCGAGATGCAGCAGATCACTGCATAGACAGCGGAAATCTTTTAGACGCAGTAAACCTGCTACCTAAAAACTAGTGACCGGTTGAGTGCAGTCCACCATCAACGTGAATAATTTCACCTGTAGTAGCTGGGAACCAATCGCTTAGCAAAGCAACAATACCTTTAGCTGCTGGTTCTGTATCTGCAAGTTCCCACTTCAACGGAGCTCGGGTAACCCAGATGTCTTCCATATCTGAGAAGCCTGGAATTGATTTACCAGCAGGAGTTCTTAGTGGACCGGCAGAAATCAAGTTCACACGGATGCCGTCTTTGCCTAGGTAACGAGCTAGATAACGTGAAGTAGATTCGAAAGCTGCCTTAGCAACACCCATCCAGTCGTATACCGGCCAAGAAACAGATGCATCAAAGGTTAGACCTGCTACAGACGAACCTGGACGAAGTAAAGACTTAGCTGCCATGGTGATCGACTTCAAGGAGAATGCTGAAACTTGAACTGCAGTTGCAACATCTGGCCATTCAGTTGAAAGGAAATTTCCACCAAGTGCTGTTCCTGGAGCGAAAGCAATAGCGTGAACAATTCCGTCGAGGTAAGGAAGGTGTTCCTGAACACGTGCAGGAAGCGCAGCTAGATCTTCATCGCTGGTTGCATCAAGTTCAATAACAGCGCAAGGCTTAGGTAGACGAAGTGCAATCTTCTCTGTGATTGGAAGCATTCTTCCGTAGGAAGAAAGAATGATGTCTGCTCCCTGCTCTTGAGCTAGCTTTGCGACAGTGAAAGCGATAGACGCTTCAGTTAGAACACCTGTGATCAGGATTTTCTTACCTTCGAGGATTCCCATTTTCTTCCTTCATTTGAGTAACAATTATCCCCCAAGGGATATTCTGCCACTAGTTAGGCAAATAAGGTCTAATGACCCATGCCCATTCCGCCATCAACTGGGATAACGGCACCAGAGATATAGGCTGCATCATCGCCAGCCAGCCACAAAACCACGTTTGCAACTTCCTCAGGTGAGGCAAAGCGTCCAGCTGGAATCCTCTTTTTGTAGTCAGCCTGCATCTCTTCACTCAATTCGGCTGTCATATCGGTGTCAATGAATCCCGGAGCAACAACGTTAGCCGTGATACCGCGACCACCAAGTTCACGAGTTAGTGATCGAGCAAGCCCAATTAGGCCACTCTTTGCTGCTGAATAATTAACCTGGCCTGGGCTTCCAAGGAGAGCAACAACTGAACCAATTAAAATCACACGACCATAGCGGGCCTTGATCATGCCTTTAGTAGCTCTTCTAACCACTCTGAATGCTCCAGTTAGGTTGGTGTTGATTACTTCTTCAAATTCTTCATCGCTCATACGCATCAAAAGAGTGTCACGCGTAATGCCAGCGTTGGCAACCAAAATCTCAACCGGGCCAAGCTTCTCTTCTATTTCTGCGTATGCCGCATCAAGTGAAGCAGCATCGGTAACATCGGCTTTTACGCTTAGTGAGCCTTGAGGACCTTCACCGCTTCTAACTGTGACGGCTACTTTAAATCCAGCTTTAATGAAAGCCTCGGCGATCGATTTGCCGATACCACGGTTACCACCGGTAACTAAAACTACTTTTGACATAAGATCTTGGCCTTTTGTTAGGATTTGGCTTTATCGGGTCAAGTCTATATCTAGGCTGGTAATAGGTGCTTTATATAAGAAAGGCCAAATTGGCTAACAGACAGTCGGTAACTTCGGTAGATATCTCCCCCGAAGATGAACGCAGAAGCAGATTCATCAAATACACAATCGCAATGATTATCAGGGTTATCTGCATCATTTTGGCGGTAGTTGTTCCATTAGGTTGGATAACTTTGCTATTTGCGATTGGGGCTATCTTTCTTCCCTACTTCGCAGTTATTATCGCTAATGCCGATTCAAGAACAACCGAAACTAAGAAAACGAAAGCAATGGCACCGACTTTAAGCATTAGTGCAGACTCGTTTAGGGATAGCAGTGAAACCAAAAAGGACTAGATCCAAGTTTGTGCAATGGGGATCCTGGATAGCTCTAGCAGCGGTATTTTCAAGTGCCTGTTGGTTCTTATCTCAGTGGCAGTTTGCTCGACAAAAAGAAGTCATCGCGGCTAACGCCATAATTCAAAAGAATTACAACGCTAATCCTGTTCCTTTAGAAAGTGTTCTCAAAGTTCATCAAGCTTGGAATAACCACTTGGAATTTAAGCCAGTGGTACTAGCTGGTCACTACATTCCTTTTGATGAATATTTAGTTCGCAACCGCCCAAACAATGGTTCTCCTGGCTTTCTACAACTTGTTGCCTTTATGACCACCAATCACACAATCATTTGGGTTGATAGAGGTTGGTTGGCTACTGGAAATAAAACAGATAAGCCTGATTTCGTTCCAGCTGTTGACGAAAAACAAAGAGTAATAGTTCTTAGACTTCGAGCTAACGAAGCGCCAGACAATAGAACCGCTCCGCTGCGTGAACTTCCAAATATTGATTTACCTCTGGCCAGTAAAGAGATCACCTCCAATAATGTTTACCTTCAAAGCTACGGCCGACTAGTGAATGAAACTCCCTCACTACTTCGCGGTTCTGATCTGGGTGAACCTGATCTAACTGAAGGTAATCATTTGAGCTATGCCTTGCAGTGGCTGGCCTTCGCTTTGATGGCATTTGGCGCTGTGTTCTGGAACATAAGCCAAGATAGGCGAAGACGAGCTGGGCTTAGCGCTAGGAAACTAAAGATGCTGACTCAAGATAAAGATGGTGAAATCGAAGACGAACTGTTAGATAGAAAATAATCTAAGACAGCGTAATCAAATCTCGATAACCATCGTTCCAGAGGTCCTCTTGACCATCAGGCATGACCAAAACTCGTTCAGGGTTGAGTGCATCAACAGCACCGACATCGTGCGAAACCAAAACTATGGCTCCGGTAAACCCTGCCAAAGCTTTAAGTATTTCTTCACGACTGGCTGGATCCAAGTTGTTTGTCGGTTCATCCAAAAGCAAAACGTTTGCTCTAGAAACCACAAGGCTAGCTAAAGCCAACCGTGTCTTTTCACCACCGCTTAGAACTGATGCAGGTTTATTCACATCATCACCACTAAATAGGAATGAACCTAAAACTTTACGAGCATCAACATCGGTTAGTTCTGGAGCCGCCATTTGCATGTTCATCAAAACTGTTTTGTTGACATCTAGGGTTTCATGCTCCTGCGCGTAATACCCAACTTTAAGTCCGTGACCTGGGTCAATTTTCCCTGTGTCTGCTTGTTCAACGCCTGCCAGAATCCTAAGCAACGTTGTTTTACCAGCACCGTTAAGCCCAATGATGACCACCTTGGAACCACGATCAATCGCTAAGTCCACCGCTGTGAAGATTTCTAGAGAGCCATAGCTTTTGCTCAGGTTATGCCCAAACAGTGGCGTCTTCCCGCAGGCTTGAGGATCAGGGAAACGAATGTTTGCGACTCTGTCCTTTTCACGAACATCATCAAGGCCACTCAGAAGTTTTTCAGCGCGTCTGGCCATTTGTTGAGCGGCGACAGCTTTGGTAGCTTTAGCACCAAACTTGGCTGCTTGTAGCTGCAAGACGGATGCTTTCTTCTCTGCGGTAGCGCGTTCACGCTTGCGACGTTCTTCGTCGGCTTCGCGCTGCTTTAAATACTGACGCCATCCCATGTTGTAAATATCAATGACTGCTCGATTGGCATCCAGGTAGAAGACTCTGTTGACTGTTTCCTCAACAATGTCTATATCGTGGCTGATTACAATAAGTCCCCCAGAATAACCTTTGAGGAAATCTCGTAGCCAAATGACACTGTCAGCATCTAAGTGGTTGGTTGGCTCATCAAGAATCATTGTCTCTGCATTGGAGAAAAGGATCCGAGCCAATTCGATTCTTCTTCGCTGACCACCTGAAAGAGTTCCAAGTGGTTGATTCAAAACGTTTGCTTTAAGTCCCAAGTTTCCTGCAATCGCAGAGGCCTCAGCCTCGGCTGCATAACCACCGTTTGCGTCAAACTGGGCCTCCAGTTTCGAATAGCGTTCCATCGCCTTTTCATAAACTTTTTCATCCACCGAGCCCATCTCTTCTCGAGTGGCTTCAAGTTTTTCGATTATCGTTCCTAAGCCTCTAGCATTCAAAATGCGATTCTTAGCTAATTCCGCTGGATCGCCGGTTCTAGGATCTTGAGGCAGATAGCCGATTTCACCGGTGTGTTCGATAGTGCCATTGCTGGATTGAAAATCTCCAGCTATAACGCGAGTCAAAGTTGTTTTACCTGCACCGTTACGACCAACAAGACCAACCTTGTCACCTTTAGAAACTTGGAAGTTCACTCCCGACATTAGGACTCTCGGACCTATGGTGATCTCGAGATCGCGCACGCTAATCATGTTGCCCCGTCAGTGAGCGATAAAGTGGATTTGTGTTCAAGGGTTTAACCCTACAATTAACACTAACCACCTGCATCTCGAAAGGCCAAACATTGAGTACTACTGCCCCATCAAATCCAATCCTTGTTGACCGCATCATTTCAAGAAGCCTAGCTTCAGACATCGTGCTCATTGTTTTTGGTGTCGCACTCACCGCTGCTGCCGCTCAACTCCAGATTCCAGCTTCACCGGTTCCTTTCACTTTTCAGACTCTAGCTGTTTTGCTTATTGGTGCAACCTACGGTGGTTCTAGGGCAGCTATCACAATGGCTAGCTATGTATTGGTCGGAGCACTAGGACTTCCGGTCTTTGCAGGTGGAGCTTCTGGCGCTGAAAAGATTTTTGGTGCAACAGGTGGATTCCTTCTCGGATTTATCTTTGCTGCTTGGCTAACTGGATACCTAGCTCAGTTGAGCTGGTCTTCCAATGCCGTGAAAATGTTTGTTAGCTTCGCACTTGGTTCAGTTGTTATTTATGCAGTTGGTGTTCCAGTGCTGGCTATGGTTGCTTTCAAATCTGATTTGCTGGCAGCGACAACCTATATGTTCCCTTATCTAATCTGGGACGCTGTGAAAGCTGTTCTTGCAGCAGGAATAGTTCCTGGCGCTTTCGTTCTTGTCAACAAAATCAAGAAGAGCTAAATAGAAAAACCAATCGAGCGCATCTGCTCTTTACCATCTTCAGTGATCTTCTCAGGTCCCCAAGGTGGCATCCAAACCCAGTTGATTCTAAATGCATCAACAACACCATCAAGTGCCATACCTGTTTGCTCTTCAAGCACATCAGTTAGAGGACAGCCTGCTGATGTTAGCGTCATGTTAATTAGCAACGCACCATCTTCGGATTGCTGCAAACCATAGATCAAACCAAGATCAACGATGTTAACACCAATTTCAGGGTCGATAACTTCTTTGAGCGCTTCTAATACTTGATCGTATTTATCTGCAGGTAGTTCAAGTTCAGACAATTAGTTAGCCTTTACGTAACGGTCGTAACCTTCAGCCTCAAGGCGCTCGGCAAGTTCTGCTCCGCCTTCTTCAGCAACCTTACCTGCAACAAAAACATGAACGAAATCAGGTTTGATGTAGTTCAAGATTCTTGTGTAGTGAGTGATTAGTAAAACTCCAAGGTCGTTAGCTTTATGAGCACGGTTCACACCTTCAGAAACTACCTTCAGGGCGTCAACATCAAGACCAGAATCGGTTTCATCTAGAACTGCAAAGCGTGGCTTTAGGAGCTCAAGCTGCAAAATCTCATGACGCTTCTTCTCACCTCCAGAGAAACCTTCATTGACGTTTCTTTCGGAGAAGGAAGCATCCATGCGTAGGTTCTCCATTGATTCACGAACATCTTTGATCCACGTTCTAAGCGCAGGAGCTTCACCTGTAATAGCCGTCTTAGCAGTTCTAAGGAAGTTAGAGACCGAAACACCAGGAATCTCAACTGGATACTGCATAGCCAAGAAAAGACCTGCACGAGCTCTCTCGTCAACGCTCATCGCCAAAACATCTTCACCATCAAGCAGGATTTCACCTTCGGTAACGGTGTATTTAGGGTGACCAGCAATTGAATAAGCAAGTGTTGACTTACCTGAACCATTAGGGCCCATGATTGCATGAATCTCACCGCTACGAATGGTTAGGTCAACACCTTTGAGGATCTCTTTGACTCCCTGCTCTGTTTCAACTGTTACGTGCAGGTTCTTGATTTCTAATACAGACATTTCTTCCTCTACTTAAGCTTCGTATTCAATAAAAATTTCACCGTTATCAACCAAAACTTCATAGGTTGAAACAGGCTCATATGCTGGCAAACTCAAAGGCGCACCAGTCTCCAAAGAGAACTTAGCTCCATGAGCCCAGCACTCGATGGTCTCGTTATCCACAAAGCCTTCACTCAGGGAAACTTCACCGTGTGAACACTTGTCATCTAGAGCGTGAATTGAACCATCAGGACTGTGAACAATTGCAAAAGCGTGGTCACCGATCTTCACACGTATTGCTCTTCCTGGTTTAATGTCGCTCACATTACAAATACGGATAGCCATTAGTTCACTTCCAGCTTCTCTTCTAAAACTTTTGATAACGACTCGATTACCTCAGGAACATTGGTTCTCTGAATAAGCTCAAGCAAGAATCCAAATACAACTAGACGTTTTGCTTCAGCTTCAGTAACACCACGCGCTTGTAAATAGAAAAGCTGCTCATCATCAAAGCGGCCGGAAGCGCTCGCGTGCCCAGCACCTTGAATTTCGCCTGTTTCAATTTCCAAGTTAGGAACAGAGTCTGCTCTGGTTCCGTCGGTCAGCAAAAGATTTCTATTAAGTTCATAAGTGTCTGTGCCCTCAGCTGCAACACGAATTAGAACATCACCAATCCAAACAGTGTGTGCCTTATCTCCTGAAAGGGCACCCTTGTAGGTCACACGTGACTTGCAGTTTGGAGCAGCATGGTCAACGAAAGGTCTGTTCTCAATGTGTTGACCTGAATTGGCAAAGTAAACACCGTTCATCTCAACTTCAGCACCAGGTGAGCTCAAGGTCGAGATAGGTGTGATGCGAACTAGGTCACCGCCAAAGGTTGCAACGGTGTGCTTCAAGAATGAGTTACGTCCAAGCTTTGCGTAGTGAGCCGAAACATGAACTGAACCTTTATCCCAAGTCTGAACAGAGACTAAGTTCAGGCGAGACTGATCACCAACGGAAATCTCAACATTCTCACCTAGAACACCGATTCCTCTGTAATCAAGAACCAAAGTGGCTTCAACCTGTGGTTTAGTAACTACTAATAGGTGCAAAGCACTTGCAGCTTTATCAACACCCGTGATGCTGATGGTTGCTGGTTCAGCAAGTGAAGAGTTGATCTCAACTAAAAGTGTTTCACTGGCGTTGGTGTATGCAGCTGCTGATACACGATCTTCGGGAATACCAATAGCGCCAACGCGAGAGTCAGTACTAGGAATCCATGAGACGCTAAGTCCCTCTTGTGAAGTGAAAGAAACTTGTTCCTTGTACTCAGCTAGAACATCGGCATCCAAGCCTGCAAGTTGTTCAACGTCAAGATAACGCCAAAGATCCTGAGTTTTAGAGATTGCAGGAAAGTCAGAAACTGAAGTCGATTTAGGTCGATCAATTCGTATTTGAAGAGGAATAACTGCACCGTGACTGTGTTCAGCAAGTCCGTGCTGATTTGGAGACTGTGACATTAACCAACAGCCCCTTCCATCTGCATCTCAATCAGCTTGTTTAGTTCAAGTGCATATTCCATAGGAAGCTCTTTAGAGATAGGTTCGATGAAACCGCGAACAATCATCGCCATAGCTTCATCTTCAGCCATGCCTCGGGACTGTAAATAGAAAAGCTGCTCATCGCTGACTCTAGAAACAGTCGCTTCGTGACCCA
Source organism: uncultured Micrococcales bacterium (assembly GCA_903922825.1). Classification (GTDB taxonomy): domain Bacteria; phylum Actinomycetota; class Actinomycetes; order Actinomycetales; family Microbacteriaceae; genus Rhodoluna. Next base: position 45,307 of record CAIXVE010000044.1, read on the forward strand.
TGGAAACATCGTCCTCACGAACATCAACTGCAGGGTATGTGTCACTTCTAGAGATTGTGTCAATCAAAAGGGCATCACAGCGAACTGTGTTTGCTGAATGGTGAGCACCTGGGTTTACCCGAATTTCACCGCGGTAGCTTGTGCGTCCACCACCGCGAGCAATTGATTTAGAAACAATTGAGGAAGAAGTGTACGGAGCAAGGTGAATCATCTTCGCTCCAGCATCCTGATGCTGACCTTCACCAGCAAAAGCAACTGAAAGGGTTTCTCCCCTTGCGTGCTCACCGGCAAGAATTACTGCTGGATACTTCATGGTTACCTTAGAACCGATGTTTCCATCGATCCATTCCATGGTTGCTCCTTCGTGAGCAATGGCACGCTTGGTTACTAGGTTGTATACGTTGTTAGACCAGTTCTGAATGGTTGTGTAACGAACACGAGCATTCTTCTTCACAATGATTTCAACAACTGCTGAGTGGAGTGAATCTGATTTATAGATAGGTGCAGTACAGCCCTCGATGTAGTGAACGTATGAACCTTCATCGGCAATAATCAGGGTTCTTTCGAACTGACCCATGTTTTCAGTGTTGATACGGAAATATGCCTGGAGTGGAATCTCTACGTGAACACCCTTAGGAACGTAAACGAAAGACCCACCAGACCAAACAGCTGTGTTTAGTGCTGCGAACTTGTTATCTCCGGCTGGGATTACAGTTCCAAAATATTCTTGGAAAATCTCTGGATGCTCTTTCAAAGCAGTATCAGTGTCTAGGAAGATAACTCCCTGGCGCTCCAACTCTTCGTTAATCTGGTGGTAAACCACTTCAGATTCGTACTGCGCCGCAACACCGGCAACTAGACGCTGGCGTTCAGCCTCAGGAATACCAAGCTTCTCGTAGGTGTTCTTGATTTCCTCTGGAAGTTCTTCCCAACTGGTTGCTTGCTTTTCAGTAGAACGAACAAAGTACTTGATGTTATCAAAATCGATACCTGAAAGATCTGAACCCCAGGTAGGCATCGGCTTCTTTTGGAAATAGCTGAACCCCTTTAGACGCATTTGGAGCATCCAGTCTGGTTCGGACTTTAGTCCTGAAATGTTGGCTACAACGTCCTCGTTAATACCTCTTTTAGCGATGGATCCAGCATCGTCTTTATCTGACCAGCCGAATTCATAAACGCCTAAGCCTTCTAGTTCTGGGTGAGAAACTGAAGCATCAGTCAAGGCAATCCTCTTTCTAGAGACATATCAAGAAACCCCAAAAGGGATGTTTTCTTGGTTCAAATCGAAACTTTATGGAACCTGTTCAAAGGTTACGGGCTTCGCGAGTAATCTAAGTTTATCTAACCGTTACCGAATAAGTAACCCCTAAACCTAAGCTGAAGGGCCTGTTTTGAGAGATTTCCTAGTTGGAACCGCTCGTATGAAGTTCTTCGCTTGGGCTTCTGTTGTAAGCCAGATACTTTTGGTGGTCACTGGAGGGCTAGTTCGCCTAACTGGGTCAGGCCTAGGTTGTCCAACCTGGCCAGAATGCGAAGCTGGTAGTCTCACGAATGTTCCAGCACTAGGGATTCATGGAGTCATTGAATTTACCAACCGCATGCTGACATTCGTGCTTTTACTCATCGCAGTGCTAACTTTCATAACTGTCTTCAGTTTCGCTAAAGCTCAGCGCCAAGGGCTATTCTTTCCTGCCTTGATTCTTGGCTTCGGAATTGTGGTTCAAGCGGTTATCGGTGGGATCTCAGTTCTAACTGGATTGAACTCTTATATCGTTGGAGCGCACTTCCTAGTCTCAGCAGCGCTGATCACAATCGCCACGGTTCTGCTTTGGAATAGTTATGGAAGTAAGACCATCACTTCTTCTAAATCTCTGGAGTTTATAACCTCATTGCTTTACCCAATAGGAATTTTGACTGTTGTAATCGGTGTCTTGGTAACTGGATCAGGGCCACACGCTGGTGACGCAAAAACTCCTCGAAATGGCTTCAATCCAGATCTCATTACTCACCTCCACTCCTACCCTGCCTACCTAACACTTGCACTTGTAATTCTGCAGTTGGTTTTAGCCAGTCGTGTAAACGCCAAACTAACAAGTTCGATTTGGCTCTTAGTAGCACTTTTGGTTCAGGCGATTATTGGAATCGTGCAAACCAGAACGGGTCTTCCAATCGAACTTGTTGCTATCCATTTGCTTGGAGCTTCAACTCTGGTTTCACTCTTCACTTGGCAAGTGGTCTCCAGGGGTATTTGGTTAAAAAGATAATGAGCACCGTTTACTGGTTCCGAAAAGATCTAAGGCTTCAGGATAACGAAGCCTTAAATGCAGCTATTACTCTTGCTCACCAAACT
>CAIXVE010000045.1 GCA_903922825.1 uncultured Micrococcales bacterium
ACGTTGAAGAAGATTCAGTTGAAAATGAGGCTGTAGTTGGTGGCATCTGGACTGTTGGGGTGAGTGTTCCTCAAGCCAACATGGTTGCTTACTTTTTTGGTGAATACACCGAAGTGATAACTAATGAACTACTAGTTCACACCATGACTTACACAGAGTCCCTCGAAGATTTCAAGGCTCGTGTTCCATCACCAGTAGCTCACCTTGTTCGTGTTGAATTCAAAGAAACCGAAGATGGAACTTGGGTTAAGTTCAGCCAGTTTGGTGAACTTCCAGAAGGTGAGGCTCCTAGAGCTCAGGCTGGCATGGAAAGCTATTTTGATAATCTATCCAAATATCTAGAGAACGGAAAGTAAAACCAATGCAAACTATCCTTACCCACTTCAACCCGCTATCAGTTTTTGTTGCCTCAATTGTTTCTTTTATTGTTGGATCTATTTGGTTTGGCCCTAAGACCTTCTACCCGATTTGGATGAAAGCTCTAGGTCGTGAAATTCCTAAGGAGCGAGTCAAGATGAGCGCTGGAGAAACTTTCTTGATGTTTGGTGGAACTTATCTTGGTGCTCTAATTCAAGTTTCCACTCTAGGAATTATCATCGCTGCATTCAAGATGACTTATGGGGACGGGATGACCTGGGCATTAGGTTTATACCTTGGCTTCTTGTTCTCTGCTGGTTTGGGCGCTTTCGCTTCTTTGTCACACAGAATGTTTGGTCAGCCTGATTTCAAGGTTTATAGATCTTTGAAGGTTTGGTTGATTGAAGTTGGCCAGGATGTTCTTTGTTTGAGCATTGCTGGTGCAATTTTGGGCGCTTGGGCTTAGTATTCAACTAAGAGCGCTAACGAGGAGGTGGATTCATGTCTAACGAGAAGAACTGCAACTGCGGTAGCGACTGCAACTGTGCACAGGTAAAGAGCCAAGGCTGCAACTGTGGCGGAAGCTGCAACTGCTAAGAGCTTAAAAAGATAAAGGGTGAGGAAACCAGCTCACCCTTTATTCTTTTAAGCTTGACTAGCCGTCAGAACCCTCTGATTCGCCTTCGTCATCATTACTGTGCTTGTGGTGACCGTAACCTGAGTTATTGTCATCGCCACCTTCACCGTCATCGCCACCGTTAGATCCGCCGCCACCAAAACTTGGAGGAGGGGTTACTGGGTTTGCGGGTGAGGTTGGAGTTGAAGTTGGGGTTGTGGTTGGGTTAGGTGAGGTCACAGATTCCTTCACAGCGCCAGGCTGGATGGTTGTTACCTTGCCACCGGAAACTATTTGCTGGGAAGAGCCAGGTGTGCTTGGCTGGATAACCTGCAGTTGGTTCTGCTGGGTGCCAGTGCTTGGGGTGTTCGCCATCACTACAGCAGCTGTTGAACCACCGATAGCGGTTCCTGCGATAAGTAGTGTTGCAATTGTTGAACTTGAAATTGGCATCTTGACCTTCTTTCCTTGTTCCAAGAGTAAGTTTTCTGGCTGAGTTTTACTTGGCTAAAACCTGTGATTTACCTGAATAATTTAGAACTCAGAACTCGCGATAATTCCTTTACCTTCAGCTAAACCATTGAACAAAACATCGATCACATGCTCTTTGGTCATACCTTCAGGGAATGCG
>CAIXVE010000046.1 GCA_903922825.1 uncultured Micrococcales bacterium
AAAGTCTTTGGCGACAGTGAACTGAATCTCGAATCGGATAGTCCGAAAAGTTGTGAATATTCCTTGGCATTAGGAATAAACGCTGAGTTCATTCGTTCCGCCTGGATTCTTAGCATCATGACAACGTCAAAGCTCTGTGCCAACGCTTCGTCGAAATCATAGAAGATTTCATCAACCATGGAAAGTGCTGAATATGGAACCAGAGTGGAAGGACCACAGTAGGCAACCTTGGCACCGAGTTTACGCAGCAAAAGTGCATTTGATCTTGCAACCCTAGAGTGCAAAATGTCACCAACAATGAGAACTCTCACCCCTGAAAGATCTCCAAGCTCTGTTCCATTAAGTCTTTGCCTAATGGTCAAACTATCAAGTAGAGCTTGGGTTGGGTGTTCGTGTGTTCCATCCCCCGCATTAATCACAACTGACGAAGACCAGGTGGCCTCGGCGATAGTCTGTGCTGCACCACTGTGATGGTGGCGAACTACTAGAGCATCAACGCCCATTGCTTCAAGCGTCCCAATAGTGTCTTTGAGTGACTCTCCTTTGCTCACCGAAGAACCTTTGGATGTGAAGTTCACCACATCTGCTGATAGTCGTTTAGCCGCAAGTTCGAAGGAGAATCGAGTTCTGGTTGAATCTTCAAAGAAAAGATTCACAACAGTCCTACCGTTAAGCGCTGGAAGTTTCTTCACATCGCGTTTATTGACCAACTGCATTTCGGCAGACAGGTTCAGAAGCTCTATCGCCTCCTCTTTGCTTAGGTCATCAATGCTAAGAAGGTGTCTCACTGTTCAATCACCACCGACTGGTCTTGGTCAGTTTCAGTTAGATGAACATTGATGCGTTCTGTGATGCTAGTTGGCAGGTTTTTACCAACATAATCTGCCCTTATTGGAAGTTCTCTGTGACCTCTATCAATCAACACCGCTAACCTGACTGCTTTTGGTCTTCCATAGGAAACTAAAGCATCAAGTGCTGCACGCACAGTTCTGCCACTGAAAAGCACATCATCTACTAGAACAACAGTCTTGTCATCTAGTGTTCCAACCGGAATCTGCGTGGCAGTAACTTCCCTATTTGGTTTTGCAGAGAGATCATCTCTGAACATTGTGACATCAAGTCTTCCAAGTGAAGACTCAACGTTGAACTCGGGATAGTTGCTTTTGATTGCTGTAGCTATGCGGTTGGCTAAGAAAACTCCTCTGGTTGGGATTCCCAAAAGGAGCAAATTTTCTGTTCCGTGATTAGCTTCGACTATTTCATGAGAAATGCGAATAATGGCCCGATCTATATCGGCCGATTCTAAGACTGTGCGTTGGCTCATGCACATCTCCTTCTGCGCCTCACAGGACGCCTTTAAAGGACTTGTTTCGCTCTAGTCTAGTGCCCGAATGGGCGGCTGACTAGATTGGTTTGCGTGTTGCCGCTATGGCAGCTAAAACACCGTTCACAAAAGTCGAAGAATCGTCAGTGCTGAGTTCTCCTGCCAGTGCTACTGCCTCTGAAATCACAACTTGAGCTGGGGTTTCAGCTTCAAACACTAGTTCAAAGGTCGCAACCCTGAGGATTGCTCGATCAACTGCAGGCATTCGATCTAGGGGCCAGTTTTGAGAGACTGAGTCAAGCAAAGCATCAATCTCAATTTGATTGCTAAGTACGCCCTCAACTAAGTGGTTAGCAAAATCAAAAATCTCATCTTGGTTTTGGTGATCGATGACACTTTGCTTGGTTTGCTCTAGAAGTTCGGTTGCCATTGCATCACGCAAATCTGCCGCATAAAGGGCATCAACCGCACGCTTACGGGATTTAGATCTTGAACTCACCTTAGTCAGTCACGCGGCCAAGGTAGTCACCGGTTCTGGTGTCAACCTTAACTTTGGTGCCTTGTTCAACAAATAGTGGAACCTGAATCTGCAAACCAGTTTCAAGAGTCGCAGGCTTAGTTCCTCCGCTAGAACGGTCACCCTGAAGCCCAGGTTCGGTGAAAGTAATCTCTAGGACAACAGAGGCTGGAAGTTCAACGTAAATTGGCAGGCCTTCATGAATAGCCACGATAGCCATCTGGTTTTCCAACAAGTAATTAGCTGCATCGCCAACCAAAGCGTTCGAAAGCGTGATCTGGTCATAATCAGTGGTGTCCATAAAGATGTAACCATCGCCGTCAGCATAAAGATATTGCATCTCGCGCTTGTCGACAGTTGCAGTCTCGATTTTCACACCAGCGTTTAGAGTGCGGTCAATGACCTTTCCGCTTACGACGTTCTTCAGCTTGGTTCTAACGAAAGCTGGGCCTTTACCTGGCTTTACGTGTTGGAATTCGACCACGGCCCAAAGTTGGTTCTCCATGTTTAGAACCATGCCGTTTTTTAGATCATTACTTGTTGCCATTTTTACGCCTCGCAGATGAGAATTATTTGGCCAAAGGGCCTAGAGCAGTTTATCAGGATGCCAGTTGAGTTAGGGCAAGGCGATAAGAATCAATGCCTAGGCCGGCAATAACGCCTGTTGCTACCCCAGATATGACTGAATTGTGTCTAAATTCCTCCCTAGCGTGAGGGTTAGAAATGTGCACTTCAATCAGTCTTTGACCCGATTTAGTAAGCATCGCGCATGCATCTCTCAGGGCGTACGAATAGTGCGTGAACGCCGCTGGGTTCAATACAACATCAAGTTTCTGGTCAAATGCTTCTTGAATCCAGCTGATCATTTCAGCTTCGTCGTTGCTCTGGCGAATGTCCGTTTCAACACCAAGGTTCACCCCCAAAGAAGTGAGAGTGCCTACCAGATCTGAATAGTTGGTATCACCATAAACATCAGGTTCTCTAGCTCCAAGTCTTGAAAGATTAGGTCCGTTGAGAATAAGAATTTTTGCCATGAGATAAATCTACCTTTACTCCGCTATTTCCTGGAAGGCAGCAAAAAGTAGTTCCTCTGTTGGAGCTTCAAGAACTGCCGGTTTAGCCAAACCGTCAAGAACCACAAATCTTAGAATTCCCCCACGACTCTTCTTATCAATCTGCATTCCTGCATAAAGAGCTGACCACTTCACCTTTGGGTAAGACGTTGGTAGCCCAATCAATCTCAAGATTTCCTTGTGTCTATCTGCCGTTGCATCATCTAGGCGACCAGTAGATCTGGAAAGCTCAGCCACAAAACACATGCCAATTGAAACGGCATGTCCGTGTTTCATTTTGTAGTGCTCCGCAAGTTCAATGCTGTGACCCAACGTGTGCCCGTAGTTTAGAAACTCACGAGTCCCAGACTCTTTGAAATCTGCACCAACCGTGTCGACCTTTACTTGAATAGTTCTTGAAACGAGTTCGAAGAAGCGATCTGACCTGATGTCGGTAGCCTCGCTGACATTCTCTTCGATTAGGTTAAGAATCATTGGGTCTTTTATAAACCCACATTTCACGATTTCTCCAAAGCCTGAACCCAATTCGACCTTTGGTAGCGTTTCAAGAGTGTCAAGGTCGGCAATCACAGCTCTAGGGTCGTGAAAAGCACCAACGAGATTCTTTCCTTCTTGGGTGTTAATTCCTGTCTTGCCGCCAATGCTTGCATCAACGATGGCGAGCAGAGTGGTTGGAACATGAACAACCTTAATCCCGCGTAACCAAGTAGCGGCAATAAAACCAGCAAGGTCAGTGGTTGAACCTCCACCTAAAGATACGACTGCGTCTGAACGAGAGAATTCTGCCTGACCTAGTGAAGACCAAGCAATAGTTAGCCATCGATCAGCCTTGGCGGAATCTCCATCCGCAACTGGGAACTGCCACACTGCTTTACCGGCCGCGCTTAGAGAATCCGCTAATGCTTGAGCGCTTATCTCTAGAGGTTCCGGATACACAAGCAAAATTTTTCGCACTGAGTTGCCTAGGGACGTTGCAACTTCATCCAAGAGTCCTCGACCAAGCAGAATTTCGTAGTCAGTCTCCCCTTTTGCGGCTATTCGTTTTATGTGCTCGTTCATAGTTCTTCAAGTTTCTCGCATATAAGTCGAATAGTCTCGTTCAAACTCATTTTAGATGTGTCTATTTCTAAGTCTGCCAGTTGCTCATAGAGAGGTTTACGCTCAGCATAGATTCGTTTCCAGTCATCCATGCCATTAGCTAAAAGAGGTCTCTTCGAGTGTGAGAGCCTGGACTTCATGTGAGTCCCATCTGTTGAAAGATAGATGACATACGATGACTTCAAGTTATTTTGGGTAGTTTCGCTGAGTATTGCGCCACCGCCTGTCGCAATCACAGCTGGAAAAGCTAAAGCATTCGCAACAGATTCTTCTTCCAACTTCCGGAATACAATCTCACCCTGAGTTTGGAAAATTCTATCGATAGGGCCATGAGATTTGACGACTACCTGGTCGGTGTCGATAAAGGGAAGTTCAAGTCTTTTAGCAAGTTTTTTACCAATAGTTGTTTTACCAACACCCATAGGGCCAATGAGAACAACCGGCTTTGTCAACATAACTAGTTGGCTATGTTGCTTTTCAATGTGGCTGGGATGTTTGCGAGGTATGAATCTAAGTTGCGCTTAGTTTCGCTAATCGAATCCCCACCAAATTTTTCAAGAACTGCATTTGCAATTGTGAGAGCCACCATAGCTTCGGCAACAACTCCTGCCGCAGGCACTGCACAAACATCGGATCGCTGATGATGCGCTGTGGTTGCCTCACCTGTGCCGGTATCTATGGTTCGTAGCGCTCGAGGAACGGTTGAGATTGGCTTCATTGCTGCTCGAACTCTAATGATTTCACCGTTTGACATTCCGCCTTCAATGCCACCAGCTCGATCTGAGAGTCTTGAAACGACTCCATCTACTCTCACGATTTCATCGTGTGCAACTGATCCACGACGTTTTGCAGTCTCAAAGCCATCACCGATTTCAACACCCTTGATTGCCTGAATTCCCATCAAGGCACCTGCAAGTTGACTGTCGAGTCGTCGATCCCAATGAACAAAACTTCCAACACCTGGAGGCATTCCATAAACCAAAGTTTCGACAACGCCGCCTAATGTGTCACCATCTTTGTGTGCTTTATCAACTTCTTCGACAAGTTGTGCGCTCAAGTCCGAATCGAACGCTCTAACCGGGTCAGAGTCAACGGTGTCTACATCCTCAGGCCTCGGAATGTTATTTCCACCTGACACCGAACCAATAGCCACAGTGTGTGTGATAAGTCGAATGCCTAGTGCTCTCAAAAATGCTGATGCAACTTCACCAAGTGCAACACGAGATGCTGTTTCTCGAGCTGAAGCTCGTTCCAAAACTGGCCTGCTGTCTTCAAAACCATACTTTTGCATCCCAGTGAAATCCGCATGTCCAGGTCTCGGCCTGGTGAGCGCTTCCGCCCTAGCTCCAGTTAGCTCTGATTCATCAACAACGTCAGCAGACATTACTTGTTGCCATTTAGGCCACTCGGTATTTTCAATAACAATGGCAATAGGACCACCCATAGTTTTACCGTGTCTAACTCCTCCGGTGAAACTGGCCTGATCTAGCTCTAACTTCATACGCGCACCGCGTCCGTAACCCAGGCGTCGCCGGGCTAGCGCAAGCTGAATGTCTTGGGTGCTGATTTCAACGCCGGCCGGCAGCCCTTCAAGGACAGCAGTGAGTTGGGGGCCATGAGATTCCCCTGCAGTAAGCCAACGTAACATGCGTTCTATTCTCGCACATTTCGAACAAAGTCGTTAGAGAGCGGCGAACATGGCTTCAATTACCAGTTCTTCTGCAGGCAACGGCTGTTCTTTTGAATTCCCCAAAAAGATTCTTATCTGTTGAAGAGCCTGCCAAAGCAGCATGGTTTTACCCGTAACAACCTTGCTGGCTTCAAAAGAAGAAAACAGGTTGCTGTCTGCTCCAGCGTAATTAGCATTCAATAAATAACCTGCCTGCACATTCACTGGTAAAACTTGAGACGCGTCAACTGGCAAAGTGTTGATAGTCAATTCTTGAAAATTAGAAAACTCAACCAATTCATGGACACTCGTGAACACCTCGAGTTCCCCAGCTAGATCTAACAGATCGTTCACCTTGGATGTGTCTCTCACATAAATGTCGAAAAGTGAATGAGGTTTAACCTTTGCAATGGCAGTTAGCGCTGATTTAGCCGTCGCACCAGCTCCTAGAATCGCAACAACCTCAATCGGCTTCTTAAGCACATCGGCCAAGGCTTGTTCTATTCCAAAGACATCCGTGTTGTATGCACTCCAGCCCAAATCGTTTCTGATGAGCGTGTTAGCGACCCCAGTTAGTGAAACTAGTTCGTCTTTCTGATTTCCAATTATTGCCGCCTCGTACTTTAGTGGCATAGTGACACTAAAGCCATCGAAGTCACTTGGGGCAATAAATTCAGTTAGAGAGCCTTTTGGTACTTGGATTGCCTCGTAGCTCCAATCCAGACCAAGAATCTTGTATGCGGCATTGTGAATGACAGGACTCAGGCTGTGGTTGATT
>CAIXVE010000047.1 GCA_903922825.1 uncultured Micrococcales bacterium
GCTTAGCCTGTGGTCCCTATATGACCATGCCCCGAGGCGCTTTTAAGTGAAAGGCGATCGGGATGAACAACACATCTCAGTTTGAAAGTGCGATGCGTCGTGCTTTGGAACTCGCCCTACTCGGACCAACCTATGGTGGTAATCCTCAGGTTGGTGCAGTGATTCTTGATAAAGATTTGAATGTCTTGGCTGAGGGTTGGCACAGAGGTGCTGGAACTAATCATGCTGAAGTTGATGCTCTAAGCAAGCTTAATGTTATTCCTGAGGGTGCAATCGCTGTAGTCACTTTGGAGCCATGTAATCACACTGGAAGAACTGGCCCTTGTTCACAGGCACTAATCAAAGCCGGTATCAAGACTGTTGTTTATGGAGCTAGTGATCCAGGTGTTGCTTCAGCTAATGGAGCTAAGACACTGGCTGATGCCGGTGTTACTGTAATCGGCGGTTTGCTTGCTGATGAAGTTGAGAAACAACAAAGAGTTTGGCTTACCGCTATGCGTAAGCAAAGACCTTTCATTAGTTTGAAATGGGCTCAGACATTAGATGGCAGAACTTCAGCTAGCGATGGAACAAGTAAATGGATTTCAGGACCGGAATCAAGGGCTCATGTTCATAAGCTGCGCAGCGAGATTGATGCAATCTTGGTTGGAACGTCAACTGTTCTGATTGATGACCCTGAACTAACCGCTAGAAAACCAGATGGTGGGCTCTATGAGCACCAACCTCTTCGGGTGGTTCTTGGTAAATCTGAACTTGATGACTCTAAGCGTGTTTTCAACACTGATGCTAAGACATTGCAGATAAAAACTCATGACCTAAATGAACTACTTGAAACTCTTTGGGCTCAGGATGTTAGACACCTTCTAGTTGAAGGTGGAGCGAAGGTAATGACTTCATTTATTGCTGAAGGTTTGTTTGATGAGATTTTGGTTTATCAAGCACCACAACTCATTGGTGGAACAGGTCTTGCTGTTGGTGATCTTGGTTTATCAACTATGCAATCTGCGATTGAACTTGAGTTCACAGAAGTTATATCTCTAGGTAAAGACATTTTTATTAGAAGTCAGAAGAAGGGTTAATTAGTGTTCACTGGAATCATTGAAGAACTAGGTAAGGTTGTTGCCATTGAAGAGCAGCCTGATGCAATCAGGCTAACTATCTCTGGCCCCTTGGTCACAGAAGACATCAAGCGTGGCGATAGCATCGCCTGCAGTGGTGTTTGTCTTACCGCGATTGAAATTGCTGATGGTAGCTTCACAGCTGATGTGATGAAAGAAACTCTTAGACTGACCAGCTTGGATGGAGTGAAGGTTGGTGATCCAATCAACTTGGAGCGAGCTATGACTATGCAGACGCGTTTTGGTGGTCACCATGTTCAAGGTCACGTTGACGGGGTTGGTTACTTCATCTCTCGTGAGGCAAGCGAGAACTGGGACTGGGTCAGAATTCAAGTTCCTAAAGAGCTGATGAAATATGTGGTGCTAAAGGGATCTATTACTTTGGATGGTATTTCACTAACTGTGAATGAGGTTGGGGATGACTTTGTGGGTCTGTCCCTTATTCCTGAGACTCTTCGACTAACAACTTTGGGTTATAAATCCCCAGGTGACAAAATCAACGTTGAAGTTGACGTTATGGCAAAGCACATTGAACGACTAATAGAGATGAGAAACAAATAATGGCACTAGCAACTATCGAGCAGGCGCTTGAAGCCCTAAAAGCTGGTAAAGCTATTCTGGTCGCCGACGATGAGAGTCGTGAAAATGAAGGCGATGCAATCATCGCAGCCCAGTTCGCTACCCCTGAACTTATTGCCTGGATGGTGAAGAACACCACTGGTTTCCTTTGTGCTCCTATGGAGGAAGGGCGTGCCAACGAGTTGGAACTACCTCTCATGACGTTGCGTAATGAGGACCCTCATGCCACCAACTACACCGTTACAGTTGATGCCAGTAATCGTCAGAGCACTGGTGTTTCTGCAGAAGATCGTGCGCTTACTGTTAGAACTCTTGCAGCAGACGGTTCAGGACCTGAATCACTGATTAGACCGGGACACATCGTTCCACTGCGTGCGCACCCTCATGGTGTTCATGGCAGACGTGGCCACACCGAAGCTACCATTGATCTATTGAAACTGGCGGGTCTTACTCCGGTTGGTGTTATCGGTGAGATGGTTACCGAAGACGGTTCAATGATGCGTATGCCTGAATTACAAGAATTCGGCATCAAAGAGAATCTTCCAGTTATCACCATTGAACAGTTGGTTGAATACCTCAAAGAGCAGAAGATTGAGCATTTCAATAATCCAAATAACCGTATTCGTTTTGAAGCTGAAGCTAACGTTCCAACCATCCACGGAACTTTTAGACTTCGTGGTTATTACGACATCAAAACTGGTGCGGATCACATTGCGATCATCAAAGGTAACCCAACCGGTGAAGATGTTTTAGTTCGTATGCACTCAGAATGTATTACTGGTGAAGCATTCGGCTCTTTGAAGTGTGAATGTGGTCCTCAGTTGCAATATGCACTGGACATGATTGAAGCTGACCCTAAAGGTGGAATTGTTATCTACCTGAGAGGTCAAGAGGGTCGCGGTATTGGACTGCTAAACAAGCTAAAGGCATATGCGCTTCAAGAACAGGGCCTCGACACAGTTGAAGCTAACCTAGCTCTCGGTCTTCCTTCGGAAGCTCGTGAATACGGTGCTGCTGTTTCTATTCTTAGAGAACTTGGAGTCAAAAGCGTAAGACTTATGACCAACAACCCTGCCAAGGCTAACTTCCTTACCGAAGCAGGCATTCCAGTTAATTCTTACGTTCCAGTAATCGTGGGTGAAGCAATTCAAAACCTAGGTTATTTAGAAACCAAGAGATCAAAAATGGGGCACATGCTCCCACAAGTTATTGCCGAGATGGAGAAATAAATGGCAGGCCACGCACCTAAATTACAAATCGACTCATCTAATCTTGCAGTGACCATCCTGGTTACCTCTTGGCACACCGAGATTACCGATGCACTATTAGCCGGAGCTGAACGAGCACTTAAAGCTTCAGGCAATGACCTCTATACGGTAGTCCGAGTTCCAGGCGCTTTTGAACTTCCATTAGCGGCTAAGTGGGCTGCAGAAGATGAAGCAGATGCCATTATCGCTCTAGGGGTGGTAATTCAAGGTGAAACACCTCACTTTGAGTATGTCTGTGACGCTGCAACATCAGGGCTTACACAGGTTCAGCTTGAATACGGAGTGCCGATTGGTTTTGGAATCTTGACCGTTGATAACGCTCAGCAGGCCGTAGATCGCGCTGGATTGCCAGATAGCAAAGAAGATAAAGGTGCTGAAGCAGTTGAAGCCGCTATCCATATGGCGAACCTTCGCTCATAGACTGTTACCACACAGATAAACAGATAGGGACATCGTGGATAAAGCAAGCAACGAACTTCTAATTAACATTTTTCTAGTACTGCACCTTCTAGGTATCGCAGTATTGCTAGCAGGGTTCTTCTCAAACCTAAAAGATCTCACCAAGGGCATCAAAGTCTCGGCTGGAGTTCTGCACGGATCATATTTGATGTTGGCAACCGGACTTGCTATGGCTGGTTTTGCAGTTGATCCAACCAAACTGAATGCTTTCGTGATTTCACTTAAGCTAATCGCTTTGGTGTTTATCTTCGTGATTGCCTTCCGCTACCGCAAGAAGGATGTCACACCTGTGTGGGCTGTTCCAACCATTGCCCTACTAACCACGATTAACATCGTGCTTGCGATTTTTGGCAACGTTTCTGGAAGCTAGTTTTATCTGAGAAACAAAGCTGTGAGTCGGCGGGTTGTGAAAAACAGCCCGCCGATTATCATTGCTACGAAATATAGAGCGTGCCATAGCATCATCCAATCCAAGATACCTAGAGTCAAACCCCTAACCAATTGAATCGCCTGCCACAAAGGCATTGCTTGAATTAAGTATTGAACTGCAACCGGGTAGATGGTTAATGGATAGAAAGTTCCCGAGAATAGGAACATCGGTAACATCACCAACTGAATCCATTGCATTTGCTGGTGGCTCTTCAAATATGAAGTTACCCCCATACCAACTGAGGCAAAACCAAAGGCAATCAACACCGCTGCAGGTATTGCTAGTAATCCCCACATCGATGGAATTAAACCCATGGGCCAAACAACAACTATGAAGCCAACCGCATAGGTGAATCCCCTGAGTAGAGCCCAGCCGATCTCCCCTAGAGCAACATCGAGAGTTCCCATCGATGTTGAAAGCATGCCGTTATAGATCTTGCCGAAGTGCATCTTGAAGAACACATTCCAGGTCGAATCATAGATAGCGCCGTTCATAGCGCTGGTGGCTAAAAGAGCAGGAGCAATGAACTGAGCATAGGTGATTGGATTACCAGCACCATCGGTTGTTCCTTTGATGAACTGGCCTATCCCGTAGCCGAAAGCTAACAGATAAAACACTGGCTCAACAAAACCAGACACTACGGCCATCCAGAAAGAAGATTTCAGAGCATAGAAACCTCGTTCTAGAACTACTCTGGCTCGTCCTGAATAAACAGATGAACCTGCTCGTTTAGCTCGTCTCTCAGCAATAGCGATAGCTGTGTCAACAGTCGCGTTTATGAGACTCATGCGGACAGTCTCCTCTCGAAGACTCGGTGAGCCCAATTAAAGCCGATCAGGGCCATGATCAGGAATACCGACCAGTGAATGATTAGAAGCCATGGCTCGATAGGCATGCCATAGGAAAGTGCTCGACCCAGGTTAGTTGCGTGCCA
>CAIXVE010000048.1 GCA_903922825.1 uncultured Micrococcales bacterium
GATAGTTCAAGTGCTGTTCAAAGGGCTATCGATGGGCGTGAAATTGCAAAGGTAATTATTCGTGCTCCAAAACTTATCAACATAGTTACTAAGCAGTAAGTTGTTCACAAACTAGAAAGAACCCGAACGAGATTCTTCGGGTTCTTTTAGTTTTATCAGATGTTTCCATGGTTGAAAGAAATCTATTCGGAGTTCACCCCTAGAGTTCTAAAGGCACTCATCACGTCAATAGGCGTTGTTGGGTTTGTTGTTTATGTTGCAACCTCCTCACTGATGCCAGCTCAGAAAGTGTTTGTTCAAAGCACTACTGGAGCTAAAAGTGTGAATGTTTCCTCAGCAAAGATATACGTTGATGTTGCAGGTGAGGTCCACAAACCAGGTATTTATCAACTGGACTCGGGGTCAAGGGTATTCGATGTCGTGCTCTTAGCTGGAGGGTTCACCACTAAAGCAAATCAAGCCAGCGTCAATTTAGCAAGGCCACTCACAGATGGTGAGCAACTTATTGTTGCTAATAAGTCTCAACAGAACTATGGAGCTAGTTCTTCTAATGGCGCATCAATGTTGATTTCACTCAATCAAGCATCAGAAACTGAACTTGAGCAGCTGCCTGGCGTTGGACCTGCTCTAGCCGGAAGGATGATTGATTGGCGGAGTGCTAACGGAGGTTTCAAAAGCAAAGATGACCTATTAAATGTCGCAGGCATTGGTGACAAACTATTTGCTCAGATCAAAGACAAAGTCACATTATGAGACTGAGAGTGTTGGCCTGTGTTGCATGGGTTCTTGCAATTGTCTATACGTTACTAGTAGCCCCATCTTTGCAGAATCCTGATTTCAAAAGAGAAGTCGATTCTCATGGGGCCTCCACCGTAACTCTTGAAGTGAAATCAGAGCCTGTAGAGGTGAGGGGATTCAACCACTCGACGCGATTGCAGGTAGCAGTTGAAGTTTTAGAACCCAAGCGTCTCTCCGGAAGAAGCGGTCTACTTAACTCCAGTTCATTTCCCAGAGGTATTGGGTCAGGGGTAAGACTTAGGGCCGTTATTACATTTGGATCTAGCCATCGGTTTGGGGTTGATTTCAAGGCATCTCTGAAGCATGTCATTGAAATTCAAAACTCAACTTCGGTGGATGGTTTTGGGGTAATTCGCGCAAGCTTTCTAAAAAGCCTGAGAGGCCTTTCGAGTGATTCAGCTGGTCTAGTTGCGGGCTTAGCTATCGGTGATGATTCGAAGATATCTAGCGCTACAACAGCGGATTTCAAGAAAGTGTCACTAACTCACTTAACTGCCGTGAGCGGAGCGAACTGTGCAATTGTTTTGAGTGCTCTAGCTCTATTGTTTGGACTATTACCAATTCCGAGAAAGCTCCGCATTTTTCTTAGCTTCGTTGCAATAGCTTGCTACTTGGAACTTGTTGGACCGCAACCAAGTGTTCTACGCGCGAGTGTCATGGTTGGTTTTGTTCTACTAGGACAGCTTTTTGGTAGGAAGCTGAATCCTTTGGATGCAATCTCTCTTAGTGTCATAGCGCTATTTTGTTATGAGCCATGGTTATCGCTTGACTACGGATTTGCATTATCTGCGCTAGCAACTGTTGGCTTGCTGGTTCTAACGCCACCACTTAGCCAACGATTAGAAAAGAGACTCCCTGCTTGGTTGTCCTTGATGGTTGCGGTTACTTTAGCCGCCCAGATTATGTGTTTCCCAGTGTTGTTGATGTTGCAACCACAACTACCCGTTTACTCCGTAATAGCAAATCTTCTAGCTGAACCCATGGTGCTTCCGATAACAATCATTGGACTAATGGCCTGCCTGTTAGCTCCTGTCGTTCCTATTGTTTCTGGCTCGCTTAGCTTCTTAGCCTCGATTCCCGCCTCATTTGTGATTTTCGTGGCTCACAGTCTTGCTCAGGCACCAATGTCTAGCATCAATTGGTTTAGCGGCTCACTTGGTTTAGTTTTGGGGATCAGTGTCACGATTTGTTTGGTTGCTCTGCTCGTGAATTCGAGACGAGCTATAAAATCTGTAGCCGGATTTGTTCTCTTGATAATTTCTGTTTTGTTTCTTGCACAGAACTCCGCTGTTGCAATCTCTGATACACATTTCTATAGTGGCAACTTCACGATTGTCAATTGCGATGTTGGACAGGGAGATGCCCTAGTTATTCGATCGTCTGGCAAGGTAGCCGTTGTCGATGTTGGAAGAGAAGATCCTGCAATTGATGAGTGCCTAACCAAATTGGGAGTCAGCCGAATTGACTTACTCGTTCTTACCCACTTCGACATGGATCACATTGGGGGAGTTCAGGGTGCGATCACCGGCCGGGAGGTTGGTTTGGCTTTACTCACCTCCTTTAGTGATACTCGACCTGGTGCCGATTTCGCTCAACTGTTACTCAAAGCTAGAGGTATTCCAATGTTTAAGGCGGAGAGGGGAATGAAGGGCAAACTGGGTGCCTTTGATTGGTTAGTTCTTTCTCCGCATCGCGGGGCACCTGAAGCCCAAGACAGTAATGATGGTTCGGTAACAATGTTGTGGGAAGACCAACAGATAGCACTTCTAACTCTTGCTGATTTAGGTGAGCGAGGACAACTTCGGGTCGGACAGGAGCAAGGAGACTTATTGAGTTCGGGGTTTGGTGGGAGAGCGGTAATCGTCAAGGTTGCCCACCATGGTTCAGCAGATCAAGCAGCTGAATTCTATGAAGCTTTCAAGCCACAAATTGCGTTGATTTCAGTGGGATTGCATAATTCCTACGGACATCCAACGGATCGGACACTCAATTTCTTGAATGAGATCGGATCCCAGATTCTAAGGACCGACTTGCAGGGAGCGATTGGTGTCACTGAGACCAGCGCAGGCTTAGAGCTCTCCGTGGCTGGCAGAAGTTAGGCTTTACTGGTGAGTCCAGCAAGAGTTGTCCCATGGCGTGCAGTCAGCGTGGCGCCAGTCATACTAGTTTCTGGTCCCCAAGAGTTTTTTGCGGAAAGAGCTGTGAAGACAGTCAGAGAGGCTCTTCGTAAAAAGCTGGAGAACCTTGAGATTGTTGAGATTGAGGGTGCCGATTACACAGAAGGTGCAATCTTTGATTTAGCTAGCGCTGGACTCTTTGGCGATAGCAAGTTGGTGGTCATCAATGGCGTTGAGCGTTGCTCAGATCCCCTGATTACCGATGGGATCGAGTATTTGGCTAATCCATCTGAGGATGCGGTCGTAATCTTCAAACACAACGGCAAGAGCGTTAGAGGTAAGAAGCTTCTTGAAACTCTGAGGGCTAATGAACAGGTTCTAGAGGCAACTTGTTTGGATGTCAGTAAAGATTTCGAAAAGATAGCCTTCGTCGAATCAGAGTTCGCCGCGAAGGACAGAAAGATTCAAAAAGCAGCTGCCCGTGCATTGGTAGACATTTTTAGTAAAGACTTTGAGGAACTAGCAGCTGCTTGTTCTCAACTTCAGCTTGATGATGCAGGTGAGATAACTCCTGAGATAGTTGAGAAGTATTTCGGTGGACGCTTAGAAACCACTACGTTCAAAGTTGCTGATTCTGCTTTCGCTGGAAGAACTTCAGAATCCATTCTGTTGCTTAGGCACATTCTTGATCAGGGTGGTGAACCTGTTCTAATCGTTTCTGC
>CAIXVE010000049.1 GCA_903922825.1 uncultured Micrococcales bacterium
ACCATTTGATTACAGATAGGTAACGGCAGGCTAGGTTTCGTTTAGACTTGTCCAGAACCCCTATTTGCCCGCATTGGAGCCATTTTGAAGCAATTTACCAGGAAACTGGCTGCCTACATTGCGTTAACCAAACCTAGGGTCATTGAATTATTGCTAATCACCACTGTTCCAGTGATGTTTTTGGCCCAACGAGGCCTTCCTAATCCTTGGCTGATTCTGGCAACCCTCTTCGGAGGGGCTTTGAGTGCAGGTTCCGCCAACTCTTTTAACATGATCATCGATACCGACATAGACAAGATCATGAACCGAACCCAAAAGCGACCTCTGGTTACTGGTGAATTGACCAAACTAAATGCTTGGATCTTCGCCACTTCAATCGGATTGTTCTCAGTGCTCTGGCTTGGCTTCATGGTGAACTGGCTAAGCGCTGTCTTGGCCCTATCCGCTGAACTCTTCTACATTTTCATCTACACACTTCTCCTGAAAAGAAGAACTCCGCAGAACATTGTCTGGGGTGGTGCAGCAGGCTCCATGCCAGTGCTGATTGGATTTAGTGCCGTCACCAATACGGTCACGCTTAGCGGAATCATTTTGTTTGTGATCATTTTCTTGTGGACCCCACCGCATTACTGGCCACTATCCATTAAATACAAAGCTGACTACGAAGCAGCTGGAGTTCCCATGCTTCCGGTAGTGAGCGATTCTCTTAAAGTTTCACAACAGATTTTGATCTATAGCTATGCAATGGTTCAAGCAACGCTCTGGTTAATTCCTGTTGCACCGATGGGTTGGATTTATTCTGCAACTGCTTTTATTGGTGGAGCTTGGTTTATCTACGAAGCTCATCGATTGAACACACTTGCTAAAAAAGATGCGATAAGTAATCCGATGAGATTGTTCCACTTTTCAATTACTTATCTGACTGTTTTGTTTATAGCCGTCGGACTAGATCCGCTTTTGTTTTTTCCAATCAGCTAATCTGCTTGAGTTCTTCCAACCTGGCTAACGATTCATTGCGTTCTTCATTGTGATCAACGAGACGCTCTGGATAACCGTTCAGATATCCATCAAAT
Source organism: uncultured Micrococcales bacterium (assembly GCA_903922825.1). Lineage (GTDB taxonomy): Bacteria > Actinomycetota > Actinomycetes > Actinomycetales > Microbacteriaceae > Rhodoluna. The sequence continues at coordinate 1,074 of CAIXVE010000049.1, forward strand.
AATTCCCAAGGCTCGTGAATCGACCCATCTTTGATGTGGCTAAGTTCAGGAACATATTTCCTCACATAATCACCATTCGGATCAAACTTAAGTCCCTGCAGAATTGGATTGAAGATTCTGTAATAAGGGGATGCATCGGTTCCACACCCCGCAGTCCACTGCCAACCGTGAGAGTTTGATGCTGGATCGAAATCACTCAGGTGTGCTTCAAAGTGGGCAGCACCCCAGGTCCATTCAAGATGAAGATCTTTTACGAGAAAAGATGCAACTATCATGCGAACTCGGTTATGCATCCAGCCTTCAGCTAGTAACTGACGCATCCCGGCATCAACCATCGGGTAACCAGTTTCACCTTTGGTCCATGCTTCAAAACGCTCTTGCGCGCTCTTTCCAGTGTCGTATCGCAATTTCTTGAATCTTGGTTCGTAATAATCGTTCAGCGTGTGTGGGTAATGGTGCAAAACATCCGCGTAGAACTCGCGCCAAGCAATCTCTTTTCTAAAAACCTCTTCCGCCTGAGAGTCGCCTAACTGTGCTAAAAGTGTCCTCGGATGTATTTCACCGTGCGCTAAAGCATGGGAGAGATGTGAGGTGCCACTTAGGTCGGCTCGGTTACGCATTTCATCATAGGAAAGTAAAGCTCTCTTACTAAACCTATTGAAAGTCCGCAGAGCGAAAGCTTCACCGGCAATTACCTTGATGGGGCTCTGTTTTGATGGCTCTGGAAAAACTGTTGAGAAAGAAAGTTTCTTGAAGCCTGTTCCTAGTTTCGGTAAAGGCTTTTGAGCAACATCAGCTAATTGAACCCAAGATTTATAAAAAGGAGTGTAGACGCGATAGTTGGTTCCATCTGGTTTTCTAACTGTTCCTGGCTTTACAGCATAAGCAGAACCAACCAAACGTAGAGTTAAGCCATTTGTTTTCAAAACTTCGGCAACTACATCCTGGCTTCTCACACTTTCTGGATCAAAGCATTCCATAGCTAAAACCTCTGTGCTGTTTGCCTCCGCACAGGCTCTAACCAAAGCTTCAGCCAGTTCTTGATTATTACTTACCGCTAGGATGCTCAAATTATTCTCAAGAGATTTATTTAGTGCTCTAACACCTTCGGTAAGGGAATGCTGTCTTATGCCTTCAAGTAGTTGGTATGCATGAGTGTTAATTGCTAATACTGGAAACACAGTATTCAAATCAGTTTGGTGAGCAAGAGTAATAGCTGCATTTAAGGCTTCGTTATCCTGAAGCCTTAGATCTTTTCGGAACCAGTAAACGATGCTCATTATCTTTTAAACCAAATACCTCTGGAAAGCACTTGCCAAGTGAAAAGTGAAACCAGAGTTGAAGCTCCAAGCAAATGAACTGCAACAAGTTCGATTGGAAGACCAGTTCTGGTTTGCACGATACCGATAACCGCCTGAACCATTAGTGCAACTAGCAACCAAATCGAACTTGTTAGTTTTGCGTTGACACGACTGGCTAAAACCAACTGCAGAATTACAAGTGCAAGTGTTAGGTAGGCAGGGTAGGAGTGGAGGTGAGTAATGAGATCTGGATTGAAGCCATTTCGAGGAGTTTTTGCGTCACCAGCGTGTGGC
>CAIXVE010000050.1 GCA_903922825.1 uncultured Micrococcales bacterium
ATCGGGTAAGACCACAGTTCTAAGACTTATTGCAGGTTTTGAATTACCTGATTCTGGAACCATTGAATTAGCCGGGCAGGATGTAACAAACCTTGCTCCTTTTGACAGAGATGTGAACACTGTTTTCCAGGACTATGCGCTCTTTGGGCATATGAGCGTATTAGAAAACGTCGAATATGGTCTTCGGGTTAGAAAAGTAAACAAAGCAGAACGCAGAGAGCGTGCCATGCAGGCTCTAGACACTGTTCGTTTAGCAGATTTTGCAGATAGGAAACCTAGCCAGTTATCCGGTGGTCAAAGGCAACGTGTTGCACTTGCCAGATCTATTGTGGTTGAACCCAAAGTGATTCTTTTAGATGAGCCTTTAGGTGCGCTGGATATGAAACTTCGTGAGCAGATGCAAATAGAACTAAAACAACTACAAAGACAGTTAGGTATCACCTTTATCTTTGTTACCCACGATCAAGAAGAAGCTCTAACCCTAAGTGATCGGATTGCTGTTTTCAATAACGGAGCTATCGAGCAACTTGGAACACCGGAAGAGCTCTATTTGAAGCCAAAGAGTGAGTTTGTTGCAGGTTTTGTTGGAACTTCAAACATTTTCACACCAGAACAAGCAAAGAAACTTTTCGGTAAGTCAGGCAAGTTTGCTCTTAGACCAGAAAATGTTGAGATTCTAACTAAAACTAAGTCAGGTTCAGTCAAAGCTGTAGTCGAAGAGGTTATTTATCTTGGAAGTTTCATCAGATTGCTACTGAACGTTGATGGAATAAGCATTAAAGCAACAGTGAATGATGGAGTTTTTCACCGTGACCAGACGGTGCAAATAAACATGAGTGTTACCGATCTGGTAGCACTCTAAAGATAAAAGGAGACACACTATGCGCATATCAGCAACAGTGAAGTTGTTAGCAGTTGGGTCAGTAGCACTACTGGCACTATCTGGCTGTTCATCTTCATCTTCAACTAACACCACCAAATTGCAATCACTTGGAACTAACGAAAAGACTGTTTCACTTCTAGGTTGGCCAGGCTATGCCGAAGATGGTAGCAACGACCCTAATACAGACTGGGTAACACCATTCGAAACAGCAACCGGATGTCAGGTAACCTTCAAGCCTTATGGCACAAGCGATGAAGCTATCAGCTTGTTCAAGACCGGTGACTATGACGCTATTGCTGCATCTGGAGATGCAACACTTCGTCTGATTGCTTCAGGTGATGTTCAGCCATTAAACACCGACCTAATCCCTAACTATGCAGGTGTCTATGACTTCCTAAAGAACCGTGACTGGAACACAGTTAACGGTCTGACCTACGGTGTTCCTCACGGATACGGTGCAAACCTGTTGATGTATAACACTGACGTGGTCAAGCCTGCTCCGACCTCTTGGAACGTTGTCTTCGATAGTGCTTCAAAGTACAAGGGCAAAGTAACTGCTTATGATTCACCGATCTACATCGCAGATGCTGCTTTGTATTTGATGAAGCATAACCCTGAACTAAACATCACAAACCCATATGCTCTAGATGAAACGCAGCTTGCAGCTGCAGTGACACTTCTGAAAGCACAGCGTCAAAACGTTGGTGAATATTGGAGCGACTATCTAAAGTCAATTCAGTCATTCACTACAGGTAACACTGTGGTTGGAACTACCTGGCAGGTTATCAAGAACTCACTACCTGCAACAGCACACACCAAGGCAATCTTGCCTTCAGAAGGTGCAACAGGTTGGTCAGACTCTTGGATGGTTGCATCTAAAGCTAAGAGCCCTAACTGTGCTTATGCATGGTTGAACTACATCGATAGCCCTCAGGCTAACGCTGCAGCTACCGAATACTTCGGTGAAGCTCCAGCTACCGCTGATGCTTGTAAGTATGCAAGTAAAGACTTCTGTGCTACCTACAACGCAGGAGATCTAAACTTCGAGAAGCAGATCTGGTACTGGACAACCCCAGTAGCTAACTGCCTCGATGGTAGAACAGATGTTAAGTGCACCGACTATGCGGCCTGGACTAAAGCCTGGCAAGACATTAAGGGCTAAAAACCTAACATGGCATTGAATTCGGGAGCGAAGGTTGGATCTGAAGAGATTCGGCCAACCTTCGCTCACCGTATTTCAACCGTTCTTTATTCCAAACCAAAACTAAGACTCAGGCTTTTGCTCTCTGCTCCAGTTATTTGGCTTGGGCTTGTTTATATCGCAGCACTGCTAGCACTACTCATTACTGCTTTCTATACCGTTGATTCATTCACCGGTAATCTGCAACCTGGTTTTGCATTAACTAACTTCATCTCACTTTTCACTGACTCGCTTTATAGCGCTGTGACACTTAGAACAATCGGTATTGCTGTTGGGGTTACCATCATAGATGTTCTATTAGCTTTGCCGATTGCATTCTTCATGGCAAAAATCGCTTCACCAAAACTTAGGGGAGTTTTGGTTATCTCAATTCTTATGCCACTCTGGGCGAGCTATTTGGTTAAGGCTTACGCCTGGCGTTCCGTGTTATCCAATGTTGGTATCTTCGCTTGGTTACTTAGACCTATTGGTCTTGATACCCCTGGATATTCGCTTTCAGGAGCAGGTATTACTCTTGGTTATCTTTGGTTGCCTTACGTAATTCTTCCGATCTACTCGTCCCTTGAAAAGGTCCCAAACAATCTCCTTGAGGCTTCAAGTGATCTTGGATCTAAGACGTGGGGGACAATCAGGAGAATAGTCTTTCCACTGATCCTCCCCGGCATCGTTGCTGGTTCTATTTTTAGCTTCTCACTAACCCTTGGCGATTACATCACCATCAACATTGTGGGTGGAGCCAACCAGATGCTGGGTAACTTGGTCTATACAAATGTTGGTGTGGCCAATAATCTCCCTATGGCAGCGGCTATTGCTTTAGTGCCTGTGATAATCATGTTTGGTTATCTAACCGCGGTTAGAAAAACGGGAGCACTGGATAACCTATGAGAATCTCAAAATCTGCAAAAGTTGTTCTCGCTTCAATAACTTCTCTCATCCTCACGGTTATCTATCTACCGTTATTAATAGTTTTCTTGAACTCTTTCAACTCAAGCGTGAACATGGATTGGCCACCGAGTTCCTTCACTTTGATTTGGTGGCAGAAGGCCTTTAGTTCAACAGGTCTAATTGACGCTTTATCAACTAGCCTTTTGGTGGCAGCCTGTTCGACTATCGTTGCTTTAGTTTTAGGAACGCTTTTGGCGATGGCTTTATCCCGGTATAAGTTCTACGGGAAGAACTCCGTGAGCTTGATGATTATTCTTCCGATAGCACTTCCAGGAATTGTTACCGGTATCGCACTCAACAACGCGTTCAGAACCATGCTCGGATTTCAGTTGGGTCTAGCAACAGTTATCCTCGCGCACGCAACTTTTTGTATTGTGACTGTCTATAACAACGCTTTGGCTCGACTTAACCGTATGGGTAAGAACATGGAAGAAGCTTCAGCTGATCTGGGTGCAGGTATCTTCACAACCTTTAGGTTGGTAACCCTACCTCAGTTAGTTTCAGCTCTGGTTGCTGGTGGTCTACTGGCATTTGGTCTGAGTTTTGATGAAATCATCGTGACAACCTTCACCGCTGGTGGAGGCGTTCAAACTTTGCCGATTTGGATTCTCGATAACATGTTTAGACCAGGCAAGGCACCTATCGTGAACGTGGTTGCTGTATTCATGGTCATAGTCTCAATCATCCCGATCTACTTCGCGCAGAAACTAACCAGCAAAGAGACTAAGAACTAGTTAGCGAAAGACTCTATCGGTGGGCAAGAGCAAACCAGGTTACGGTCACCATAGACATTGTCAATGCGGTTCACGATTGGCCAATACTTGCTTCTGAACTGTTCAGCTGGGAATACCGCAAGTTCTCTTGAATACTTTCTGTTCCATTCACCAACAATGTTTTTTGCAGTGTGTGGAGCATTACGCAGTGGAGAGTTCTCTAGTTCGTAGGTTCCTTTTTGAACCTCATCAATCTCAGCTTTGATAGCTAACATGGCATTCAAGAAGCGATCAATCTCTTCTTTAGGTTCAGATTCGGTGGGTTCAATCATCAGTGTTCCAGCAACCGGGAAGCTCATGGTCGGTGCGTGGAAACCGTAGTCAATCAAACGCTTAGCAATGTCTTCACCGGTAACGCCAGTGTCTTTGGTGATTCCACGAATATCAATGATGCACTCGTGGGCAATCAAGCCATTCTTGCCGGTATACAAAAGCGGGAAAGCATCATTGAGCTTCTTAGCCATGTAGTTAGCCGAAAGCACAGCAACAGCTGTCGCCTGTTGCAAACCGGCATTACCCATCATGCGAATGTAAGCCCAAGAGATAGGCAGAATGCTTGCAGAACCATATGGCGCTGCTGAAACAGGTCCATAGTTAGGAAGCTCGGATTGTGCTTGAGCGTGACCCGGCAGGAAAGCTGCAAGGTGTGATCGGGCTGCAACTGGACCAACTCCAGGACCGCCACCACCGTGAGGAATACAGAAAGTTTTGTGAAGGTTCAAATGGCTAACATCGCCACCGAACTTCCCGAACTTGGCATATCCAACAACAGCGTTGGTGTTAGCACCATCGATATAAACCTGTCCACCGGCTTGGTGAACCAGGTCGCAGATTTCAACGATTGCTTCTTCATAAACACCGTGGGTTGATGGGTATGTAACCATCAAAGCAGCTAGGTTATCTCCAGCTTCAGCAATCTTGGCTTTCAGATCGGCCACATCAACGTTACCCATCTCATCACAGGCAACGACAACAACTTGCATACCGGCTAGAACAGCAGAAGCCGCATTGGTTCCGTGAGCGCTTGAAGGAATCAAACAAAGTGTTCTTTGTTTATCTCCTCGAGAAAGGTGGTAACCACGAATCGCAAGCAACCCTGCAAGTTCACCCTGGCTACCAGCGTTAGGCTGCAGAGAAACCTCTTCATAACCAGTCACATCAGATAACCATGAGGTTAGTTGATTGATTAGTTCAAGATAACCCTGAACATCTTCTTTAGGTGCAAACGGGTGCAGACCAGCAAACTCAGGCCAGGTGACGGCTTCCATTTCGGTGGTTGAGTTTAGTTTCATGGTGCATGAACCCAGCGGAATCATTCCGCGATCAAGAGCAAAGTCATAATCAGCTAAACGCTTGAGGTATCTCAGCATCGCAGTTTCACTGTGATAACTGTTGAATACTTCGTGCGTTAGGTATTCAGAGGTTCTAGCTAGTGCAGAACTAAAGGAAGGAGCAGTATCTAGTTCTTTACCAAATGCTTTAGCAACTTCAACCAAAGTGTCTTCGCTAGTAGTTTCATCAACCGAGATACCGATGGTCTTATCATCGATCAGGTTCAAAGTGATGTTCTTGCTTCTGGCGGTTGAAAAGATACTCTTAGCATCAACATCTGAAACCACGAAAGTGTCAAAGAACTCGTACCCTGAACCACCCAAAGTTTCAGCTAGGCGGTGAGCCTTCTCCCAAACGCTTGTTGCAATAGCTTTTAGCCTTGCTGGGCCATGGTAAACCGCATACATTCCAGCCATAACAGCAAGCAGAACCTGAGCGGTGCAGATGTTCGAGGTTGCTCTTTCACGTCTGATGTGTTGCTCTCTGGTTTGTAGTGTCAGACGGTAGGCAGGGGAGCCATCAGAGGTAATTGAAACACCAACAAGTCTTCCTGGCATTGATCTTTCAAGATCTTCACGAACAGCAAGGTAACCGGCGTGGGGGCCACCAAAGCCCATTGGAACACCAAAGCGTTGGGTTGAACCAACAACAACATCGGCACCCATTTCTCCTGGGGGAGTTAGCAGTGTCAAAGCCAGAAGATCAGCTGCTGCAACCGCAACTGCTTCTTTTTCATGAGTGAAAGCAAATATCTTGCTTAGGTCATAAACACCACCTGAGGCAGCTGGATACTGCGCGAAGACTCCGAAGAAGTCTGATTCAAGTAGTTCTGGATTAGTTGAAGCTTGAGCTAAATCAAAGTATTTAACTTCAATCTCCAGCGGTTCTGCTCTGTGATCTAGGAGAGCTTTGGTCTGTGGGAAGATGTCGCTTGAAACATAAAAGACATTAGCTTCAACTTTTGATGTTCTTCTAGCAATCAGCATCGCTTCAACAGCAGCTGTTCCTTCATCGAGCATCGAAGCATTGGCAGTTTTCATGCC
>CAIXVE010000051.1 GCA_903922825.1 uncultured Micrococcales bacterium
ACCCTAAATGTTATGGGGTTTAATCTATGTCTATTTAATTATTAACAACATTATTAACAGCTGTGGATAATGTGGATAAATGGTTATATCCCTTAGAAAATCCCTGACTAACATCGTTGTAAGTTGTATACACACTTGTTCATAAGCCTGTGGATAAACAGGATACCTGTGAATCCTTATTTTGATTTATACAGTCAACGTCTAATAATTCACAGATATCTGTCGACTATCTAATAGTTATAAACAGCTTTTGTTGATAACTAAATTATTTGAGGCTTGCCCTTATGTCGGTTACCTGGTTGTAGATGTATCGGCGTTCGCTCATAAGATCTGACACCTTTTTGATTGCATACATAACCGTGGTGTGGTCTCTTCCACCAAACAAAGCACCTATCTTAGGCAGTGACATGGAGGTTTTCTCTCGGCATAAATACATCGCTATTTGACGAGCTATAACAATCGCTTGGGATCTAGACTTACCAAACAGCTCCTCTTGGGTGAGCTTGAAGTAGTCGGCCACGGTTCTCACAATCTCCATAGGTGATACAGAGTTGCCGTCTTCACCTAGCGGGACTATGTCTTTTAGGACTGCCTGAACCAGGTTCATATCGATAGCCGTGCGGTTTAGAGCTGCGAACGCCGTGACTCTAATCAGAGCACCCTCAAGTTCACGTATGTTAGAGGAAATTCGAGCCGCCATGTAATCCAAAATCTCATCGCCAATTCTGATTTTGTCACTTTCGGCTTTTTTGCGAAGAATTGCAATACGAGTTTCAAGCTCTGGAGCCTGAATATCGGTCATGAGGCCCCACTCAAACCGGCTTCTCATGCGCTCATCGAAACTGTTTAGAAGTTTCGGTGAAACGTCGGAGGTAATAACCACCTGCTTGCCCTGTTCATGCAAGGCATTGAATGTGGCAAAAAACGAGTCTTGGGTCTCTTTTTTACCCTGTAGGAACTGGATGTCGTCGATCATAAGCACATCCACCTGACGATATTTAGCCTGGAAGGTGAAGCTTGTATTGGTTTGGATGGCATTAATGAAGTCGTTTGTGAATACTTCACTGGAGACATAACGAACTCGCTTGTTCGGCCAATATTGTTGCACGTAGTTACCAATTGCGTGCAAAAGGTGGGTTTTTCCTAACCCAGAGTTACCGTAGATAAACAATGGGTTGTAGGCCTTGGCGGGGACTTCCGCTACAGCGAACGCAGCCGCATAAGCAAACCTGTTTGACTCTCCTTGAACAAAAGTCTCGAAGGTGTAGCGGGGGTTAAGGCGTGAAGATCCTTCAGCCGGCCCCATCGGCTCTACCGGAGCTACCGTAACAGGCCTGTACGCGGTTTCCTCTTCGGGCACTTGAGGTGCAGACGTAAAGGTCGTTGGTAAGTCAGGGTTGACCACAATACCGATATTGGTAGGGCTAATTGGTAAACCAATTAGCTGTAGGGTCTCTAAAAGTGGTTGCTTAATCTTCTGTTCGATGATCCCGCGAGTCATTTCGTTAGCCACTTCAAGGAAAATGGTCTCATCAACCAAAGCCCTGAACTTTATTAACTTCATGAATCCAACGAGCTGCTTGCTCATTCGATCGTCGTTTTGAAGTGTCTCGAGGACCTGATCCCACTGTTCAGTGGTGATTACGGTTGATTCTGACATTTACGACTTTCAATAAAATATTGGACTATAAGGGGTTTTCCACAGCGCAAGACACCATTGTAGTTTGTGGATAACCGACTGTGGACAACTTTGTCCGATTTCCTTGAAGCTGTGGAAAACTTTCGATTTTTCTATCTAAGTGCCTAAGTTTTGAAATTGCAAATCCAAAGGAGCCCAAACGTAAATTATTTAGAAAACGTTACAAAAGGCCACCCCAGTGAAACTTTAAAGTTTAAAAAGATTCCCTAAAAACTTGACCGCGACCCTTGATTTAGCGTAAGTTTAATAAGTTGCTCGGATCAGGGTTCGCCGGCAGCAGTAGATTTTTTTTGACGAGATCCCACAAAAGTTTCTGGAGCATCAAATGACTAAGCGTACCTTTCAGCCAAACAACAGACGTCGCTCGAAGACTCACGGTTTCCGTATCCGTATGAAGACTAGAGCTGGCCGTGCAATCCTTGCAGCCCGCCGCCGCAAGGGCCGTAGCGAGCTTTCAGCCTAAAAGCCTTGCTTGCTCGCGAGAACAGGCTTCGATCAGCTGAAGATTTTCGCAACACAATGAAGCTCGGTCGAAAAGCCGTAACTGACCACATGGTCGTATACCTCAACACAAGCGGTGACAATCCATTCCGACTAGGGCTGGTCGTCGGTAAAGCCGCCGGAAATGCTGTTGAACGGAACCTCGTGAAGCGCAGAGCTCGAGCAGCCATTCGAACCCGCATGCAAACATTCCAACCTGGAGAAACTTTAGTTGTGAGAGCCCTACCTGGTCTAGTTTCATTGGACTGGGAGGAGTTTTGTGAAGAATTGGATCACAACCTGACTCGCGTGAAGAACCCAAAGATCAGTTAATAAGGTAAACAAAGATGAAGACAGTTATTTTGAATGTGTGGGTATTTCCACGCAATCTTCCAATAGCCTTCGTGTTGTTTTGGCGAAAATTTATCTCACCAATTTATGGCGACGTGTGTCGTTATCACCCAACCTGTTCGGCTTACGGTCTAGGCTCATTACAGCAGCACGGAGTTGTATTTGGATCATTTTTGACTCTATGGCGTATCTTAAGATGCAACCCATGGAGCAAAGGTGGATTGGACCCAGTTATTCCTGGTTCTGATTGGTTGAGCGTAACAAAACTTGGATTTGTAGTTGTTAAGCGCCCTGATGGCGTTGAGCGAGAAGGAAAATAATGGACATCATTGCAGCAATACTCTGGCCTTTCAAGTGGGTTCTAGAAGCAATTCTGGTTACATTCCACTCACTATTAGGTGTTTTGGGGCTTAATCCTGATGCGGGTTATACATGGGTCATCTCAATCGTCGGCTTAGTGCTGGTGGTTAGAGCGGCCCTTATTCCCCTGTTTGTGAAGCAGATCAGATCCCAGAGAGCGATGTATACGCTTCAACCTGAGCTAGCTAAGATTCAGAAGAAGTACAAGGGTAAGTCAGACCGTGACTCCCGTGAACGCATGGCTAAAGAACAGATGGAGTTATATAAGAAACATGGCTCAAGCCCCTTCGCCTCGTGTTTGCCGCTTTTGGCTCAAATGCCAGTTTTCTTCTCGCTTTTCTCCACCCTGCAGGAAGCTCAGGCTTCTAAGCCAGGTGTTGGTTTACTAAGCCAAGAACTATCAAGCAGCTTCGCTAATGCCTCATTCCTGGGAGCAAAGCTTTCAGAAACCTTTCTGACTGGAAGCACCTCAATCAAGGTAATCGCCGGAATCATGATTGTTTTGATGAGCGCTTCGCAGTTCATCACCCAGAAGCAAATCATGGCTAAGAACCAAAACCCAACCGCTGCGAGTTCGCAATTCGCTCAAACCCAGAAGATAATGCTTTATGTGTTCCCGCTTATCTTCTTAGTGTCAGGTATATCATTCCCTCTAGGTGTTTTGCTTTACTGGTTGGTTTCAAACTTCTGGACCATGGGTCAGCAGTATTTTGTCATCCGCAGAATGCCAACACCTGGATCCATTGCGCACCACGAGCGCCAAGCAAGACTTGTCCGCAAAGGCAAGGCTGTTGAAGCCGAAGCCGTTGTCGAAGAAGAGACCACCGAACAAACCAAACGTGTGCAGCCAGTTTCAAAGGCCCGCGCCAAGAAGAAGCCAAAGGGCGGCAAATAATTATGTCAAGTGAATTAGAACAACCTGAAGTCACCGAAGATTCAATTGAAGAAACAGCTGAGCTTAAGGAACCAACCAGCGTTAAGGACTTAGAAGAAGAAGGCGAAGTAGCGGCAGACTACCTCGAGGAGCTCCTAGACATCTTCGATCTTGATGGAGACATCAGTATTGACGTTAGACAGGGTCGCGCTTACTTAGAGGTCACAGCCGAAGAAGGAAGCAACATTCGCTTGATCTCGGATCCTGAGACCGTAGAGGCACTTCAAGAGTTAACCAGAATTGCCGTTCAGACCAAGACTCAGAGCTTCAGCAGATTGATTATAGATATCGCCGGTTCTCGTCAGGCAAAGGTTGATTCCCTTACCAAGGTAGTAAACAGGATTATCGAGAAGGTCAAAGAGACTAATGCTCCTGTGGCCATGAAGCCGATGTCGTCTTATGAGCGCAAAATCGCTCACGACCTAATTGGTGAAGCGGGGCTTATTTCTGAATCCGAAGGTGAAGGAAAAGACCGCCACATCGTGGCTAAACCAGCTCAATAGTTTCACGTGAAACATTTAGCCAGGGCATTAGTCCTGGCTTTTTGTTTCCCCAAACATGGTTAGATTTACCTATGCCAGATATCGAATTTGCCCCCGAAGCAACCCCAAATGTGGCGCTAGCCGTATTCGGTAATCGTCTAGAGCTGGCCGAGAAATACGCATCACTTCTGGTTCGAGACGGCGATCTTTTAGGTCTTATTGGCCCCCGAGAACTTCCTAAACTTTGGTCTCGCCACATCCTAAACTCCGCTGTGGTTGGTGAATTAGTAAACCCAGGCCAGAAAGTTGCGGATGTTGGATCTGGAGCAGGATTACCGGGAATCCCAATGGCAATCAAATGCCCTGATGTTCAATTCACACTGATTGAACCCATGGAACGAAGGGCTACCTGGTTGTCCGAAATTGTTGTTCCAGCCCTAGGCCTAACCAATGTCAAGGTTCTTAGAGCCAGAGCCGAAGAGGCACTATTTGAGGCTTACGATGTGGTTACCGCAAGAGCAGTATCTGCACTTCCACAGCTAATAAAAATGCTGGCGCCTTTGACTAAGAACGGCGGGGTGATACTGGCCCTGAAAGGCTCCAAAGCGGCCGATGAAATCAAAGACTCAAAGAACTTGGTCAAGAAGTTCAAGATTAAAGAATTCGAGATAGTGACAGCGGGTGGAGAATTACTGTCTGACCCAACCACCGTCGTTCGAATTACGCTACTCTAGGAATCTAGTTCATGGAGAAATTAATGACTATTGAAAACCAAAATTTGAATTCTGCTGAGGCCACAGCTGTAATAAAACCTACTGTTGTCGGTGGTCTTGGCTACCCTAATGGACGTGAACACCAGAGCCCAGAACCTACCGGATGGCAGCAAAATGCCAGCGAAGTCACAACAATCGAGAAGAAGGTTTCACGTGAAACAATCTGACACTCCCCTACCCCTCGGTGGGTTCCAAGGATCCCCTCTTGCATCGGAAATCAGTGAAAATACACGCAGGTTGACAGCCATCAATTCAGCAACAATCGAGAAGCCAGCACAGCTAAGAGTCTTCACAGTAGCTAACCAAAAAGGTGGCGTTGGTAAGACCACCACAGCCGTGAATCTAGCTGTGGCCTTGGCAGAAAAGGGCATGAACGTCCTTGTGATAGATCTTGACCCGCAAGGAAACGCATCAACTGCCTTGGGTATAGACCACCACGCTATCAGCGGTTCGATTTACGACACTTTAGTCAATAATGTTCCATTGATTGACGTCATGCAGCAGAGCCCAGAGTCCAAAAATCTAAGATGTGTTCCGGCGAATCTTCAGTTGGCGCGCGCCGAAATGGACCTCTACTCCATGCTGGCGCGAGAGTACAGACTCAAGAATGCCATTCAGCAATATCTAGAGTCTGAAGCTGACAGACCTGACTACATTTTTATCGACTGTCCACCTAGCCTTGGCCAGCTAACAGTAAACGCTCTGACAGCCGCAACAGAGGTGCTAATCCCGATTCAATGTGAGTATTACGCTCTTGAAGGGCTCAGCCAGCTGAAGGTCAGTATTGACATGATTAAGGGGGCGTCGAACCCTAATTTGGCTCTTTCTACAATTCTTTTGACGATGTATAACTCGAGAACCAAACTGAACACAGCCGTGGTAGATGATGTGCGCACGCACTTCCCTACCCAAACTCTCGAGACCATCATCCCTCGTCAAATTGGCGTTGCAGAGGCCCCAGGCTTCGGCAAAACGGTAATAACTTACGATCGAAGTTCGAATGGCGCCATTTCCTATATGGAAGCAGCGATTGAAATAGCAAAAAAGGGAGTGCAACATGGCTGAGAAAAAAGGTGGACTTGGTAGGGGGATTGGAGCTCTTATTCCAGGTGTTGCGGCAGCAAACGAGCGCATGGAACGTCCGGCGGACGGCAACCCCATAAGCGTTTTCTTCGGAGGGTCAACCAATGCACCTTCTGACCTGATCCCTGTGCCTGGAGCAACCTTCGGCTACCTAAACATTGACGACATCACCCCAAACGCCAAGCAGCCTCGAACTAATTTCGAGCCAGTTGCGTTTGCCGAGCTAGTAGGAAGCATCTCAGAATTTGGTGTGCTTCAGCCAATTTCCGTTCGTTCACTTGGTAAACAAAACGGTGTTGACAAGTATGAATTAATCATGGGAGAGCGCCGCCTTCGCGCCAGCAAAGAGTCCGGGCTTACCAAGATTCCAGCGGTAATTCGTGAAACCGGCGATGAAAATATGCTCCGGGATGCGTTACTAGAGAACTTGCACCGAAGCGACCTCAACCCGATTGAAGAGGCAAACGCCTACCAACAACTACTCGAAGAGTATGGCTGCACACAGGATCAGCTCGCAGACAAACTTTCGCGTTCTCGACCCCAAATTACGAACACTATTCGTCTTCTCAAACTTCCAACAAGTTTGCAAGCAAAGCTCGCGGCCGGTGTTTTGAGCGCAGGCCATGCAAGAGCAATTCTGTCTCTAGAAGATCCAGCAAGAATGACCGAAGTAGCAGATCAGGTGATCAATCGAGGCTTATCTGTTCGAGCCACAGAAGAATTGACCAAAGAGAAAGCCAAGAAGCCTAAAGTCAAAATCGGCACTCGCCAGGATGCCATGAAATCTTTGGCTGAAAAGCTCGGCGACAAACTGAATACATCTGTGCGCATCAAGTTGGGCCTCAAGAAGGGCACAATTGAAATTGATTTCGCTAGTGTTGATGACTTGAATAGAATTCTGAAGGAACTAGGCCAAGATGCCAAGTATTAGCCCCTGTGGATAAGTTTCCACAGCCTTAAACGGCGTTTTCCACAGCCATTTTGGACAGCTGTGGAAAACTTTGTGGAAACTTTATGCGATGTAAGACTTTAAGTCTTCCAATAATGCAGGCTTTGGCTTAGCACCAATAATCACTTTTGCCACCTCGGCATTCTGGAACACATACATAGCTGGAATTGAAGTAATCCCGTATTGCTGGGCAAGACCCGGCTCTTCATCCACGTTGACTTTAACGATCGTGATTTTGTCTGCGTGCTCTGCCGCAATCTCATCAAGAATTGGGGAGACCATGCGGCATGGGCCACACCATTCCGCCCAGAAATCTACTACTACAGGCTTGTCCGATGATAGGACATCTGCTTGGAAAGAACTTGTTGTTACATTCTTAGCTGACATTAGAGTCTCCTAGTTGTTGATGTGTCTAGTTTACGTCTTGAAGATACTGCTCGGCATCCAGAGCGGCAACGCATCCTGAACCAGCAGCAGTGATGGCCTGTCGGTATGTTGGATCAATTACATCACCAGCAGCAAAAACACCAGGAATACTGGTTTTAGACGAACGCCCTTCCACCTGAATGAAGCGTTCAGCTGTCAATTCGACCTGGTTCTCTACCAACCAAACTCTCGGGTCATTACCAATGGCAATAAATAGACCATCTAACTCAAGATCCTTTTCGCTTCCAGTAACTGTGTCACGCATCTTGATTCCGGTAAGCCTAGTTTCACCCAAGAGTTCTGCCACTTCTGTGTTCCAGATGACTTCAATCTTTGGATTGTTCAAAGCGCGATCCTGCATAATCTTTGAGGCTTTAAAACTTTCTCTGCGGTGGATCAAATAAACCTTGCTAGCGAATCTGGTTAGGAAGATTGCTTCCTCCATAGCAGAGTCACCACCACCAATAACAGCAATGGTTTTCTCTCTGAAGAAAAAGCCGTCGCAGGTGGCGCACCAAGAGACGCCGTAGCCGCTGAACTCTTTTTCTTTAGGTAGTCCAAGCTCGCGATATGCAGCACCGGTGGCGAGGATTACTGTTTTAGCTTCAAATGTCTCTCCGCCACCAGTTTTAACGATCTTTATGTCACCTTTGAGCGAGACTTCAATAACGTCGTCTAATAAAACTTCTGTTCCAAAACGCTCTGCTTGCTCCTGGAAGGCGGCCATTAGCTCTGGGCCCTGCAGTCCAGTGGGGAAGCCAGGATAATTCTCAACCTCCGTGGTCTTCATTAGTTCGCCACCAGGCTCAACGGATGATGCTATCAATAAAGGTTTTAGTCCTGCACGAGCGGTGTAGATTCCAGCGGTGAAACCGGCTGGGCCGGATCCGATAATAATGACTTCGCGCAATTTAACTCCAGATTTGGAAAGTGAGACTAAGGCTAATATAGCCTTTATTTTTTAGCGACCCAACAATCGCATCAAAGGCTTGGTAAGTGTTTCAATTTCTTTCACTTTCAAGACTCGAAGAATCGCAACATAAACCAGAGCCATGACTGATCCGATTACAACGCATGTGGTGGCGGATGCAGCGATCGATAAGACAGGGAATGCCCCTGGGTTTGCTCCACCCATTGCTTGCAAAATAGTGAATCCGATAATTCCAGAGATAACCGCTGCGAAAACAAACTTCGCAGTCGCCAAAGTTATTTTTGCATGCCCCAATGAACCGAATTTTCTCTTGAACATAAAGAAGGCCAAGATAGCTTGAACCAAAACTGTTCCACTTGTTACCAGCGACAACGCAACAACAATCCAAATGTGCTCAACATATAAAGCGACAGTTAAAGAACCAACTATGTTTAGCAACGTTTGAACTGTTGTGAAAATAAATGGTGTTCTCGTATCTTCAAGTGCATAGAAAGCGCGCTGAATCATGAACACATAACTAAATGGCAATAGTCCAATCACCATCGAGATCACCACGTTGCCTAACGCGATGGCTGCCGGTATTTGCCCTACGAACACGCGAGATATTGGATATGCCAAAACAATTAACGCAGCAGAGGCAAGAACGCTAATCATCGCTATGGTTCGAAGTCCATCCGATAGATCTGTTTTTAGTTCATCGAACTTCTTCTCCATAGCATGTGTGGACATTCGAGTGAAATATGCTGTGGCAATCGAGACTGTGGCAACAGAATGGGGGAGCATAAAAATCAACCAGGCAATACTCATCGCAGCAACAGATGCGATAGCGATATTCCCAGTGGTAAATATTTCACGACCTCCAATCGCTTTGGAAGCAACTGCTGTTTGAACGACTCCACCGATTTGGGTGATAAGCAACATTCCGAGAGTCCAAGAAGCGGTTCTCATGGCAGGAGCTAGACCGACTCCACGCCAACCAAAATTCAGGTTGAAACTCAGTCCCATTCGTCGCCAGAACACAAAGAGGATTAGCGCTTGAGCTGCAACACCAAGAGTTGCAGTTCCTGCTAGAAGAGCTATTTGAGATTGGCCCCAATTCTCGACAGTCCTGGACCCAGTTGGATCAAAACCAAACTGCCAAATGAATGCCAACATTCCGATTATGGAAACAATGTTGTTAAGAACAGGCGCCCACATATAAGGACCAAACTTGCTTCGAGCGTTTAGAACTTCACCGAGCAGTGTGTAGAGACCGTAGAAGAAAAGTTGAGGCAAACACCAGTAAGCAAAGGCGGTGGCCAGGGCTAACTGACCGGAACTCCAGCTGTTGGTGTATAGCTCAACTAGAACTGGGGCAGCCAAGGTGGTGATCACGGTTACCCCACCGAAAATCACGATAGCTAGCGTAAGTAGGCGATCGATATATGCTTTACCACCATCGAGGTGTGCCTTCGCTTTAACTATTTGTGGAACCAAGACCGCGTTAAGGACACCGCCAACGATGATTGCATAAACGTTGTTAGGCAATTGATTTGCAACGCCGAAAGCATCGGCGGCATTTGTAGTAACACCAATGGTTGCAGCTAAGAGGATGGCTCTAATAATTCCAAGCGCTCTAGAAAAGACTGTGCCGCTAGCCATGATAAGAGAAGATCGAAGAACGCTCATCAGATATTCCCAACCTTGTTTCTTCTAAACATACGGTAAGCACCGAGTCCGACAAGCACCGCTATGAAAATGCCAAACCCAAACAAAATATAGAGCTCGATATCCGGATTGGCGGTAATAGTTAAATCTGTTGTGTTACTTATTCTCAGGTCAGTGAAAGTAGTCACCCAAACCTTTAAAGTGAACTTGCCATTTGAAATAATTGTGACAGGCAACAAGGCGTCTTTTCTAGAATTTGCAGGAATGGTCAGAGACACATAATCCTGAACCGTTACAGCAGGGTCAGCGGATCTTGCATGGACTCGAATTCGAACCGCACGATTGTAATTATTTTGGATAGAGACAGGAACTTTTGTGTCTCTAGAAACCATATTTATGTTTGAACCTTTTACCACGTAAACCTGGGCTTGCGGTAACGCTGCTTGTGCTGGTGCAAACGAAACAGGAACTAAAAACATTGCAGCTAGAATCATCCGAATTGTTTTAGTCATTTTTTGTCGCCCACTCCTGAACAACCAGAGCTAGCCTTCGTTCGTTCTCGTGAGTTAGTTCCTCTGCGAGCAGATCTAAGGGAATCCACCTGACGTCAACAGCTTCTCTATCGGGGTCATTTTCGATAGTTAAAGTTCCACCGGTTTGTTGCATCAAGAAATGATGGACCGTCTTACTGATAACTGCTGTTGGTGTCGAGAACTCGTAGTGAATGGAGCCGAGCTCCTCAATTATCCTTACCTCTAATCCAGTCTCCTCAAAGACTTCTCGAAGCGCAGCTTCTGCAATTGTCTCTGATCCTTCAGGGTGTCCTTTGGGCACACACCAGTCGATTCGCCCGCCACGGTTTCGGCGACCAATTGCGGCGACACGAGGAGAACCATCAGCGGCAAGAACGAAGCCCCCAGCTGAAGTCTCCTCGACGCGAGGTTTTGGTCGAGAGTTCATAGATTCAAGCCTAGCGGCGACAAATTCACGGGCATACTTAAATCCATGCGAACTGTTGCAGAGGCTTTAGCCAATCTTCAAAGGACTAGTGATAGTCCTACATTTGGCAAACTCGGCGCTCTGTTTCAAGCTAAAGGCTTTGAACTGGCGTTGGTTGGGGGGCCAGTTAGAGATGCATTCCTGGGCCGCGCCACCAATGACCTAGATTTCACAACCTCGGCTAATCCAGATCAAATTATCGAAGTTCTTAAAGGCAACGTTGACGCTATTTGGGAGATAGGCAAAGAGTTTGGAACTATTGGGGCTCGCATCGGGAATACTCACGTCGAAATAACTACCTATCGTGCTGAAAGTTATGACCCAGAGTCAAGAAAGCCAGTTGTTTCTTTTGGTACAGATATCAATGAAGATCTATTTAGAAGAGATTTCACAATAAATGCAATGGCTTTGCGTTTTCCTGATGGTGTTTTTGTTGACCCATTTAATGGTCTGCAGGATTTGCTTGATGGGGTAATCAGAACTCCGGGCAAACCCGAGGACAGTTTTAACGACGATCCTTTGAGAATCATGAGAGCAGCCAGGTTTGCATCTCAATTAGGTTTCCTTATCGAAGAGAACACTTTCTTAGCGATGAAAGCAATGGCTTCACGAATTGAGATTGTTTCTGCTGAAAGAGTTCAAGTTGAATTAGCAAAGCTTTTGCTAGGGGCACAACCTAGAGAGGGCATTGAGGCCCTAATTGATTCAGGTTTAGCACAGATCATTTTCCCAGAACTTCCAGCACTAAAACTTGAAATAGATGAACATCATCATCACAAGGATGTTTACCAGCACACGCTTATTGTTTTAGAGCAGGCAATCAGTTACGAGAAACAATACGGTTTGGAAGGCGACCTAGTGTTGCGCTTAGCGGCGCTCATGCATGACATAGGTAAACCGAACACCAGAAAACTTGAGAGCGGTGGCGGTGTCACCTTCTATCACCATGATGTTGTGGGGGCTAAGTTAGCGAAGACCAGATTGAGGGAACTTCGTTTCGATAACGACACCATCAAAGATGTTGCCAGGTTGATTGAATTGCATCTTAGATTTTTTGGCTATAGCGATCAAGCTTGGACCGACTCAGCCATTAGACGATATGTGAGAGATGCAGATCACCTGCTAACCCGCTTGCATGTTTTAACTCGAGCTGATGTGACTACCAGAAACCAGAAGAAGGCTGAGCGGTTAGCTTTTGCTTACGATGATTTGGAACACAGGATTGCTGAACTTGAAAAACAGGAAGAGCTGAATGCGCTAAGACCTGATCTTTCGGGCGAAGAGATTATGGAAATACTGGGCATAAAGCCTGGTCCTGAGGTCGGTCAGGCCTATAAGTTTCTAATGGAACTAAGGCTTGACGAAGGGGCATTAGACCAGGAGGAAGCTAAAAAGCGCTTGCTTACCTGGTGGGCTTCAAGGTAGAGTAGTGAGGTTGCCTGGAAGAAATCCCTGTATTTCTTTATAAAGGCAGCCAATGCATTTACCCTCCTGTCACGGAAACGCCGTGACCGTATTAGTCCAGAGGAGGTGGGTTAGTCATGCATAAATACGAGGTCATGGTCATTCTTGACTCAGAGATCGACGAAAAAACCGTAAGCAGCAGCTTAGACAAATTCCTCAACGTGATTCGCAACGGTGGAGGCACCGTTGACAGCGTTGATATTTGGGGTCGTCGTCGTTTCACCTACGAAATCAACAAGAAAACTGAAGGTATCTACGCGGTCCTTTACCTTACTTGTAACCCAGCAGAAGTTCTTGAGTTGGATCGCCAACTTAAGCTTTCAGAAGCTGTTGTTCGCACCAAGGTTCTACGCGCTGAAGATGCTGTTTTCAGAATTAACCCTGTTGCAGTTCCTGAGGTCACCGCAAGCGAAGATAAGCCTGTGCGTGCCAAGAAGACTGCCGTTAAGTCTGCTGAGTAATTAGCATGGCTGGAGAACTAACTATTACGGTTGTTGGCAATCTTGCTAACGATCCAGAGTTACGTAACACCAACAGTGGTATTGCTTTCGTTGGTTTGAATGTGGCATCAACTCCACGTACATACAACAGAAACACATCAACTTGGGAAGATGGCGAAACCGTTTGGGTTCGTTGCACAGCTTGGCGTGAAGTTGCTGAGAATGTTGCACGTTCACTTACTAAGGGAACTCGCGTCATCGTCACCGGAAGACTAAAGCCAGCTTCGGCTTACCAGTCAAACACCGGAGAGGCTCGTGCCTCAATCGAAATTGAAATTGAAGAGATTGGTCCTTCACTTCGCTACGCCACTGCGGCGGTTACTCGCAGAGCTCGCGAAGGCCAGGGTGCAGTTGATTCAAACCCATGGAACAATGCTCCTTCCGCACCGGCAGCTCCGTCTGCAACTGGTGATGCGTGGGCCAACCCAGGTGCCGACGGCTTTGCAGCCGGCGACAGCACCCCGTTCTAAGAATTCATAGGAGAAAAGAAAATGGCAGCAAAGGTTAACAGCGACCGCGTCAAAAAGGGCGGTCGCAATGCAAAGAACCTGAAGAATCTTCCACCAGCGAAACCAATCAAGGTTGGCGTTATCGATTACAAGGACATCGCGACTCTTCGTCGTTTTGTTACTGATCGTGGCAAGATTCGTTCACGTCGCATCACCGGTGTTTCTGTTCAGGAACAGCGTTTGATTTCAAAGGCAGTTAAAAATGCCCGTGAGGTAGCTCTGCTTCCTTACGCCGGTTCTGGACGCTAGGAGAGTAAGAGATGTCTAAAGTTATTTTGACTAACGAGGTTTCAGGACTCGGTTCAGCAGGAGATGTTGTTGAAGTAAAGAATGGTTATGCACGTAACTACTTGCTTCCACGCGGATTCGCAGTGCTATGGAGCAAGGGTGGCGAGAAGCAGGTTGCACAGATCAAGGCTGCTCGTGAAGCTCGTGCTCTAGCAACTGTTGAAGAAGCCCAGGATTTGAAGGACCGTCTTCAGGCCAACCCAATCAGACTTGCTGTTAAAGCTGGTGTTGGTGGTCGTTTGTTCGGCGCAGTTAAGACCGGTGACGTTGCAGCAGCTGTTGCAGCAGCAGGTCTAGGCGAGATCGACAAGCGCAAGGTTGCTTTCTTCAGCCCAATCCGTTCAACCGGTAACTACGAGGCAACTGTGAAGTTGCACTCAGACCTAACTGCAACCCTAAAACTTCAGGTTGTAGCTAAGAAGTAGTTCCAAAAGCTTAGGTGGCAGGCAGAAATGCCTGCCATTTCGCTTTAAAGAGCTGTGGATAACCTGTGGATAACTCGCATGAAAAGCTTCAAAATTTGAAATCTTTCATAACCCTAAATAACTACTTTAGGGTTAGAGTTCAATTACTTATTTACAGTTCAAATCCTTACCATTACTGGCCACCAGTTGGTTATCCACAATCCATACACAGGCTTATGCACATGTTCTCCACACACCTATCGGCGTGTTTCATAACTTATCCACAGAATAAGTAACAAGCCCATTTGGAGTTAGCATGTCGATGGTAGATGCTACAAATAAGTTTCTATAGTTTTAGTACCAACAAGGAAGGCATAAATGTCTATCGCACCCACCGGCAAAGCTTTCAGAAGTGAAGATCGCCTCCTGCCACATGATCTAGTAGCTGAACAAAGCACACTCGGCGGAATGCTACTGTCAGCTGATGTTGTTCACTCGATCCTGGCCGACTCGGTTGTGAGTGCAAGAGATTTCTATGCCCCTAAACACGAACTCATTTTTGGTGCCATTGTAAATTTGGCCAATCACGGTGAACCAACTGACGTCATCACGGTTAGCGCTGAGTTAGTAAAACTTGGCAAACTGGCGACTATTGGTGGAGCTGAATATCTGCACGAATTAACTGCAGTTGTTCCTACTGCTGCAAGCGCAAACTATTACGCAAAGATTGTTCGCGAAAAAGCTATTCTTCGCAGACTAATTGAAGCTGGAACAAGAATTGCTCAACGCGGCTACGACGCCGAAGGTGAAGTAGAAGATTTAGTTAACATTGCGCAGAACGAAATCTACACAGTTGCGGATGAGTCAACAGGTGCAGACTACAAAAAACTTTTGCAAGCAATGCAAGATGCTGCAGATGAAATCGAACTTATTCAAAGAAACGATGGTGTTGCTGGAATCTCAACTGGTTTCACAGAGCTCGATAGAGCGACTAATGGTTTGCACCCAGGACAATTAGTAATCATTGCAGCGCGACCTGGTTTAGGTAAGTCAACATTGGCATTAGATATAGCTCGTGAAGCTGCAATCAATCAGAAGAAAGCAACTGCAGTCTTCTCACTTGAAATGAGCTCAACTGAAATTGCGATGAGACTTCTTTCGGCTGAAACAAGCATTCTTTTGCAGAACATGCGTAAGGGAAGCATCACTGACAACGAGTGGGCCATCATGGCAGAACGCAGAAGTGCTATCGGAGCTGCACCTCTACTAATTGATGATAGCCCTAATCTAAACATCGTTGAGATAAGGGCGAAGTGTCGTCGCATGGTGAAAGAATTCGATTTGCAATTAGTGGTAATCGACTACATCCAACTTATGACCTCAGGAAAGAAAGTCGAGAGCCGCCAGCAGGAAGTTTCGGAGTTCTCAAGATCTCTAAAACTTTTGGCAAAGGAACTTAAAGTTCCAGTTATCGCGCTATCACAGCTAAACAGAAAATCAGAAGACGGAACTATCAAGAAGCCTGAACTTTCACAGCTTCGTGAATCTGGATCTCTTGAGCAAGACGCAGATGTTGTTATCTTGATTCACAGAGACTTCTCTAACCAAGAGAACACTAGAGTTGGTGAAGCGGAACTAATTTTGGCAAAGCAAAGAAACGGACCGACTGGGTCATCACAGGTGCTCTTCCAAGGACAGTACTCAAGGTTCGTTAACCCTAAGGAGTAATAAATGTTTGCAGCAAATCTTCTGCGAGTAATAACATTCGCAGGCGGTGCGGCATTTCTGATCTTTAGTCAAAATCATTCATTGACTTTAGGTGTAAATATTCTTTTGTATTTAACAACAGCAACGGGCATCGGTGGATTGGCTTTGTTATTGGTCCCAAAAATAAAAACATCAATGACGAACCTTTTGGTTCCGTCACTTATTGCCGTATTGATATTTAGCTTTGGAGTGAGTACCTGGTTCTCGGGTGTCGATGCAAGCGATAAAACATTGAGCACACTTCGCGTACTTTTTGGTTTATTTGTTGCAACCCTTGCTGTTACCGAAATAACTCAATCATTTCTAGATAAAACTGAGGACACACTTGAGCTGCGAATCTCTGGCGGCATAGGCCTACTGGCTACGCTGGTCTTCTTCTTTGTGCCACTAGACATTTTGAATACTTTAGGAATACTAAGTGCATACCTAGCTTTATCAGCAGTCCAAAGGGCAGTGTGGATGGCAACCGGTTTTAGGAAGGCAGCCTAATGAAGAGCAAGACTCCATTTAAGAACGTGTTTGTTATTTCAGTAGTAGCAACTCTGTTTGTTGCGGTGATCGCTTGGGGCGGGTTCCATGATGTTCTTCGTGTGGAGATAGCTTGTGCAATAACTTTCGTTGTTGTGTTTGTGAGCATTTATCTTTTGAAAGTCGTTCAAAAAGACGATCCAGATGTGAAGCCTGGCCAACCAAGACTCAAGTGAGTTCTAGTTTTTATTTAGAAATAAGCCCGACCAATATCGAAGCGATACCGGTATAGGTCGATGGCTTGAGTGAAATCAAACGCTCTTTAGCTTCTTTGCTAATATCCAATTCAGCTACGAAGGATTTCAGATCTTCACCTGAAATACGTTTTCCTCGGGTTAGCTCTTTCAGCAACTGGTATGGATCACTAATAGAAGAATTACCTCTGGCTATCTCAGCTCTAATAACTGTTTGGATAGCTTCAGCTAGAACTTCCCAGTTCTCCATTAAATCCGAATCAAGAACAGCCTGGGATAGCTCTATCTGAGCCAAGCCACCAGTTGCATTGTCGATAGCAAGAAGTGAGTGCCCTAATCCCAGACCAATATTGCGCTGAGAACTTGAGTCAGTGAGATCTCTTTGCATTCTTGACGTGACAAGAGTTGCACTTAAGGAATCAAGAATTGCGTTAGAAAGCTCAAGATTTGATTCCGCATTTTCAAACTTGATTGGGTTCACTTTGTGAGGCATGGTTGAAGACCCAGTTGCCCCAGCCACAGGAATTTGTTTGAAATAGTTTAGAGAAATATATGTCCAGATATCTGTGCAAAGGTTGTGCAAGATTCGGTTGAAAAGCGCGATTGCTGAATAAAGTTCAGCTTGCCAATCATGAGATTCAATTTGGGTCGTTAGTGGATTGAAAACCAAACCAAGGCTTTCAACGAATTCCTTTGATGAGCCAAACCAATCGACATCTGGATCAACGCTAACTTGAGCAGACCAGGTTCCAGTTGCTCCTGAGAATTTACCTAAGTACTCTGCTTTAGAAATGCGATCCAACTGTCTAGTCAGTCGGTGAACGAATACCGCAAGTTCTTTACCCATAGTTGTTGGAGTTGCAGGTTGACCATGGGTTCTGGAGAGCATCGGAGATTCCGCATACTTAACCGCAAGTTCGGTTAGATTACTCACTAGCTTTTGTGCTTTAGGTAACCAAACATTCTTCACTGCATCGCTCACGGTGACTGCATAAGAAAGATTATTTATGTCTTCACTGGTGCAGCCGAAGTGAGTTAGTTCAAGTAGATCGTTTCTACCTATTTTGATGAGGCGATCACGAATGAAATATTCAATTGCTTTAACATCGTGCTTAGTGGTTGCCTCAATTGTTGCAAGTTCAGCCACATCACTATCGCTGAAGTTTTCTACGGTGCCACGTAACTGATCTTTGAGGACAGCATCAACAACACAATTTGAACCCAAGAGGTTTTTCTCAGCTAAAAATAGAAGCCACTCAATTTCAACGTGCAGACGAGCTCGGTTTAGCCCTGCTTCACTCAGGTATAGCCCGAGGTCGGAAACAGCTGATTGATAGCGACCATCAAGGGGGCTTAGAGGTTGGAATCCGAGTTTGCTCACATATCTATATTGCCCTGAATTTTCCACAATTTCTTGTCATTAGTGATACTCGATGTCGCAGGTGAGGCACATTATTCGCATGAACATTTTGAATAACCACCTTTTGATAACCATTGCTTTAATGCAAAACGCGCAACCAAGTGCCGGTCTTTGGCATGGCCCGGCAGGCGATAGCTGCCGACTTGAAATGCAAATGCTCTCCCACAGATTTAAGAGTCTGATGTGGGAAATGGAATTGTTGGGATTGATTCCATGATCATTCCAATTACCCCAGTGCCAGACCCGTCTCATCCAGCACCCATAACTCCCCCGCTGAGCAATGCCCCAGTGACGGTTGTCGCAACCCACGAAGAATTGCTCAGAAGCGCGAGAGATCTTTGGGCGGTAGCGGTGAGCCTGCTTACTGAACTAACTCCAGACAAATTCGCAACTGCACCTTGGGCTGCCGCATTATTCGTTGGTGAATTGCCTTTCCTGCTTGCCAAGCTATGGCACATCCAGCAAGGAGTGATTACTTCAGCTCATTCTTATATGCAAAATGAATCCTCACTAACAACTTTCTTAGAAACCATCGATGTGCCGAAGTTGCTAAGTGAACTCAGTCCTTGGGTTACACAAATTGCACCATTACTTCAAGGCTCGACGAGCATGGTCAAACATGTTCCAGCTGTTGAGGTTGATTACCCGAGTTCAGTAGAGATTATCCAGAAGCGATTCATTGAGACAACTTGGTCTGACGCCCCACTTCTCAGACACGAAAGTTACCAAATGCCGAATGGCACAAACCAACATTGGTTCTACTTACCTAAACACCACGGTTGGTCGGTTTTCAATGCAGCTCAAGTAAACGATAACTTTGAGCGACAGCTAGATGGTTTTGTGAATGAGATCACTAAACCAAATGATGAGGTTCTATTCGTTGGCATGAGTGGAGGGGAACTTTTAATTCCAACAATTGGTAATTACAAGCCCGAAGGCGAAGCCACGGTCTATAAGTTCTTGGAATTACAAGATTCTTAGAGCTTTAAAGAGTCCGCGACCAATGAACGAGCAGATGCTCATGACCACTGAGGCCAAGATAGCCCAACCAAGGCTGGTAACGCTCAGTCCAGTTTTGGTGAATCCATCGATGGTGAAGGTGTCGGCTGAGAACTGCTGGCTTATCCAGGCAACCAATAGCAAGAGAGATCCGTTGATAACCAGAGAAATTAGGCCAAAAGTGAGTATGTATAGAGGAATCGCGATTACCTTGATAACCGGTGCAATCACAGCGTTTATAACTCCAAATACCGCTCCGATGACTAAAAGGCTGCCCATCAGCTGCCAGATGCCATTTCCACCATAAGGGGTCAGATGAACCCCTGGAATTTCTGCTGAAACCAGCCAAAGGCCAAGGGCGTTGATTACTGTGCTGACTAGAAAACGTTTCATGGTTCGATTGTGCCATCCCTCAAGTAAATTGGTAGTTGTGACTTCACCAGACTCTGAAATTCCTATGGTTCAACTGCTGACTCTAGAAGGCGAATTTAGCGCCGCTAGGGAATACGCCGAGTATGCCGAACTTATCAGAGAGCTCCGTGAAGCCGACTTTTTGAAGTTCTATAGGGACATGGCTCGCATCCGACGCTTCGACAACGAAGCCACTGCACTTCAACGCCAAGGTCAAATGGGCCTTTGGGTTCCAGCCGTAGGACAAGAAGCCGCCCAGATTGGTTCTGGCTATGGGGTTGGTCCTAACGATCACATATTCCCGTCCTATCGCGAACATGGTGTCGCTATAACTCACGGGGTTGACCTGATGTCTATCGTGAAGATGTATCGAGGTGTGAATCACGGTGGCTGGAATCCTCATGAAACTAGATTCCATTTATACGCAATCGTTTTAGGAACTCAAGCGCTGCATGCAACCGGCTACGCGATGGGATTGAACTTCGAAGGTCGAGTTGGTACCGGCAACCCGGAAAGCGATTTAGCAGTAATTACATATTTTGGTGACGGCGCAACAGCTGAAGGCGACATCAGCGAATCTTTCTTGTTTGCTGCAACGCATAACACCCCGCAAGTATTTTTCTGTCAGAACAATCAGTGGGCTATTTCTTCTCCAGTTGGAACACAAACTAAAGTTCCACTATTTAAACGTGGTGAAGGTTTCGGGGTTCCAGGTATTCGCGTTGATGGTAACGACGTGCTTGCGTGTTATGCAGTTACAAAGAAACACATGGATGACGCCAGAAATGGTAAAGGTCCAACGCTTATTGAAGCTTTCACTTATCGTATGGGCGCTCACACAACAAGTGATGACCCTTCTAAGTATCGAGATTCAGCTGAAGTTGAATATTGGAAAGCACGCGATCCACTTATTCGCTTTGAAAAGTTTTTGCGTAAGCAAGGTGTCGGTCAAGAGTTCTTCGATGAAGTCGAGGCTGCCGGAGATCAGTTGGCCGCTGAAGTTCGTGAAGCAACTTTTGCTATGGCGGACCCAGAATTAGAGAGCATGTTTGATCACGTCTATTCTGATCCGCATCCGCTAGTTGAAGAACAGAAGGCTTGGTTGCAAGGTTACGAGGAGTCTCTCGGTGGTCACAAACCTGAAACCCCAGGCGATGACTCAGTTAATTATGGAGGGACTCGCTAGTGAATAACATGGTTGAGCTTTCTATAGCTAAAGCGATTAACGCAGGCATGCGGAAAGCGATGCAGGAAAACGAAAAGGTTTTAGTTTTTGGTGAAGATGTTGCACGCCTTGGTGGTGTGTTTCGCGTTACTGAAGGACTGTTAGATGAATTCGGAGATAAGAGAATCTTCAATTCACCGATTGCTGAATCTGGAATCGTTGGAACAGCTATTGGTTTAGCAATGCGTGGCTTCCGTCCAGTTGCTGAAATTCAGTTCGATGGTTTTATTTATCCTGCGTTCAACCAGATTGTTAGTCAGTTAGCCAAACTAACCAACCGTTCTGAAGGTTTTCTTCAAATGCCTGTCGTAATTCGTGTTCCTTACGGAGGCGGTATTGGTGCAGTTGAACACCACTCAGAGTCTCCGGAAGCATATTTTGCTCACACTGCAGGTCTTCGCGTTGTCAGCCCAAGCAACCCAAACGATGCTTATTGGATGATCCAGCAAGCAATCCAAAGTCCTGACCCAGTGCTGTTCTTTGAACCTAAACGTCGTTACTGGCAGAAGGGTCAAGTCGACCTAGATCAGCAACCTATTGGCTTACACAGCGCTGTGACTCTAAAGCCAGGTGCCGATGTCACCATTGCCACCTATGGACCTATGGTCGTCACGGCCCTTCAGGCTGCCGAAATAGCAGCTCAAGAGGGAATCAACATCGAAGTCATCGACATCAGATCGATGTCACCGATTGATTTTGGCCACATCGCTGAATCAGTTAAGAAAACCGGAAGGTTGATTGTCGCTCACGAAGCAGGAACTTTTGTGAGCATCTCATCCGAGATAGCGGCAAAGATGGCTGAGCTCTGTTTCTATTATCTGGAAGCACCAGTGATTCGTGTTGGCGGATTTGATGTTCCATATCCAGCAGCAAAACTTGAAGAAATCTATTTGCCTGACGCCGACCGCTTAATGGAAGCAGTCGATCGAGTGTTGGCGTATTAAGGCGGAATGAATAATGTCTAAACTTGCATACTTTGATCTTCCGGATGTTGGTGAAGGTTTAACTGAAGCTGAAATTGTTTCCTGGAAAGTCAAACCTGGCGACACCGTAAGTGTCAACCAGATCATCGTTGAAATTGAAACAGCAAAATCTCTTGTTGAACTTCCTTGCCCTTTCGCTGGAGTGGTAACCCAACTTCTTGCTAACGAAGGTGACACCGTTAATGTTGGTGCACACATCATTGAAGTTGAAGTTTCACAGCTAACCGCAGCAGCGGCAGGATCGATGCATGAAGCTATCGGCGAAGCGGCAGCTGCAGTTGCTGATGTTGCATCAACTGCAACTATTGAGGAGAAACCGCAACCAACTCTTGTTGGCTATGGAGTTTCCGCTGCTGGCGCGTCAAGAAGAAAGCGCGCGGGAGTCATTCCAGTTCCAGCAGTTGTTGTTAACGCTGCCCCAGCAACTGATTTGATTGCTGTTGTTCCAAGCGGCGATCAAGTTTTAGCAAAGCCACCAATTCGTAAACTTGCAAAAGATATGAACGTTGATTTGACTAAAGTCAAAGCAACTGGTTTCTCTGGTGAAGTTACAAGAGAAGATGTGATGGCTGCTGCTCAAGTTGCTAGTGTTTTCAAAAATCAAACAACTCCCGAACCTAAGAGTGAACGTGAAGAAAGAATTCCTGTTAAGGGTGTTCGCAAAGCCATTGCTAATGCGATGGTTCAGTCGGCTTTCACCGCTCCACACGTAAGCATCTTTGTTGATGTTGATGCAACTAGAACTATGGAATACGTTAAGCGTTTGAAAGCCAGTGCGGATTTCGCTGGAGTTAAAGTAACACCATTATTGATTATGGCTAAGGCAATGATTTGGGCGGTAAGAAGAAACCCTGCGGTTAACTCAACTTGGACTGACACAGAAATCATCATTCACAACTACGTGAACTTCGGTGTTGCCGCTGCAACTCCTAGGGGCCTCATCGTTCCAAACATTAAAGATGCTGACAAATTGTCAATGCTGGAACTTGCCATGGCCTTAGAGCAACTTGCTGCAACTGCACGTGAAGGCAAGACGACACCGCAGGACATGCAGAATGGAACCATCACGGTTACCAACATCGGTGTTTTCGGTGTTGACACTGGAACGCCTATCTTGAACCCGGGTGAAGTAGGCATTGTTGCTCTAGGTTCCATCAGGCCTAAGCCTTGGGTGGTCGATGACCAGATTCTTATTCGTCAGGTGACCACTATCGGTGCGACCTTTGATCACAGAGTGGTTGATGGTGACGTAGCTAGCAGGTTCGTCCAGGACGTGGCTTCAGTCATTGAGGAACCAGCACTTCTGCTTGACTAAATGTTATTGATATTCATTATCATTAACGCTACAGTGGAGGCATGAAAAGACTCTTACTTGCCTTGGGGGCACTAGCTATTGCAACGTCTGCTTCGGGGTGCTCTAACTCTGTTGGCTACTCCGGAGAAGGCCCAAACCTTGTTGTTACTAGCAACAACTACTACTACCTCGCCATGGACATGGATGGCTTTGAACTAACTGGCAATGGACCTGAGTTCAGAATTTGGGTTCTCATGAATAACCCAAATGTTGATCCACACGAATTTGAACCGTCTGCGAAAGACCGACTGCTTCTAGCCAATTCGGATCTAGTTATTTATACCGGTACCGAATATGACCAGTGGGTAGATCAGATTGTTGAAACAACAGGCATAGATAAAGGCAAGTTGATAAGTGCCAATAAATCTAGGGCCCCTTATCAATGCTCAACAAAGGTGGATCAAATCCAATCGCTCAAAGCCGAGTGTGAGGATCGAAAAACCAATCCACACCTTTGGTATGACCTGACCAGCACCGAGCTTCTGGCCAAGCAGATTTCTATTGAATTCGGCAAGGTTCAACCGAAGCGCGAAAAAACTTATGCGAGAGCGCTTAAAGCTTTTGAGGGGGATGTGAAACACCTTAGAGAATTACAAAACAAAGTTAAGACACACATACAACCAGGCTCGTATTTCTTTGGTCCAGAAAATCTCTCAAACATATTCCTTAGAGACTTAGGCCTGCGACCAATTGTTGATTACTCGAATAAGTTTGCCAACGGAGTAGAACTTTCAGCGAAGGAAATGGCTGGAGTTAAAGAGCTCATGAGAACTAAGCAGATAAAGCTTTTCGCTGCTAACACTTCTGTTCCCTCAACTCAAGCTTCAGAGCTTCAAGCATATGCAAAATCTCAAAACATTCCGATTGTGAAATTCAGTGAAAACGACATTTGCGATCGGAGCAAACTTGGCCCTGGCGGCCCCGGCTTCTACAGCGATTGCTTCGAGCAAAAAATATATGAAGTGGGAATCAAATTGCATGTTCAACTTCCAGGTCGTGCCTAATGACAAACATTCTTAGTATTCAAAACGCAAAGCTTGTAATCGGAGAGAAAACTCTCTGGAACCACCTGAATCTCGATGTTGCGCCTGGCGAATTTATTGCAATTATTGGTGCAAACGGTTCTGGAAAGACAAGCTTGCTAAAAGCAATTCTTGGGCAATTAAAACTAAATTCCGGAACTATCCGTTTCCAATATGACCTTGTCCAACAGGGGAGCGACAAGATCGGCTACATTCCCCAAAACAGAAACCTCGAAGAGTCCTCTTCGATTCTTGTTAAGGACCTGGTTAGGTTTGGGCTGAGTGGCCACAAGCTTGGAATCTTCTTACCCACCCTTTCTTCAAATAAAAAAGTGAAGGAGGCGCTGCGTTGCGCAGATGCGCTTCATCTGGCTAACAAGAATTTTGGAGATTTAAGTGGCGGAGAGCAACAACGCGTTCGGGTGGCTCAAGCAATTATTGCCGAACCAGTATTACTTCTCTGCGATGAACCACTTTCGGCTCTTGATCTTCAGCAGCAGCAAATTGTTAGTGAACTAATTAAACGTGAAGCAAAGGATCACAATGCGGCCGTACTGTTTGTGACCCACGATGTTAACCCTGTTCTAGATAAGGTCGACAGAGTTCTGTATTTAGCTAACGGCTCTTTCAGCATCGGAACACCAGATGAAGTTTTCAAAAGTGATGTGCTATCTGAACTTTATGGAACGAAAGTTGAAGTGATCAGAAATAGTGGACGGATAGTTGTGGTCGGTGCCGGCGTCCATGATCACCACGAGGAGGAGCGCTAATGAACATCGTGTTTGATTTCTCGGACTTCGGGTACCTGGTGTCACTTGTCCTGATATCCCTTTTAGTTGCTGGTCTGCTCGGAGTTTTGGGGGGTCTAGTTAGCACTTTGGTTGTTCAACGGGATGCTTCTTTTGCTGTGCACGGAATCAGTGAGTTGTCATTCGCCGGAGCATCCATAGCCCTCCTTGCGGGCTTTGATGTGACCTTGGGCTCTATTTTTGGATCCCTCTTAGCAGCCTTAGTAATTGGGCTGGTTGCAGGCAAATCTAAATCCAGAAATTCAATTACCGGTGTTCTAATGCCGTTTGGTTTAGGTATTGGAATATTGGCGCTTAGTTTGTATCCAGGAAGAGCCGGAAACAAATTCGGCCTACTGACAGGATCGCTAGTTTCAATCGGCGACTACAAAGCACAGAGCTTATTTATCCTTGCCGGCGCAATCCTGATTACGCTTCTGGTTTTCTGGCGAAGACTTTTGTTCTCATCTATCGACCCAGCAGTGGCTAGGGCAAGAGGAGTGAACCTACGAACACAGTCAATTATTTTTATGCTGATTCTAGGAATCACCGTGGCCATCAGCATTCAAGTTGTTGGCGCTCTTCTAGTTCTATCGCTTTTAGTAACACCAGCAGCGGCAGCTAATCGAGTTACTAACTCTCAACTTTGGGGTCCGCTTCTAGCCGTTATCTTCGGAGTGGTTTCAGCGGTTGGGGGAATGCTTCTCTCGCTAGGCGCGGCTTTACCAGTTAGTCCATTCATTACGACCATCTCCTTTACTATCTATCTTGTTTGTCTTCTAATTGCGCTTATAAGAAAGAAGGTGAGTTCATGGCAGTGAAGAGAAACACGTGGCAGAAAGATGCAGTGATGCACGCACTCTCTGAAGTTCAAGGCTTTGTCTCTGCTCAACAGCTTTACCAAATTCTAAAACAACATGGATCATCCATTGGGCTTGCAACGGTGTATCGAACACTTACTGCTTTAGTTGCAGACGGCAAAGCAGATTCACTTCTGAGCAATGAGGGCGAGAACATTTATAGAGATTGCTCCAGAGAGCATCATCACCACTTGATATGCAAGAACTGCGGAGTGACCGTTGAGATTGAAGCTAAAGAAGCTGAAACTTGGGCAGCTAAAGTTGCCTCCGATAGCGGCTTCAGTGATGTCACTCACACCATAGATATTTTTGGTTTATGTAAAAAGTGCACAAATAAGAAGGGGAACTAATGAACGAGAACGTGTTAGAAGTTGTTGATCAACTAACGAAATCCAGAACAATAATAAGAAGAACAACATATGCGTTTGGCTTTATTAGTCTTTCAGCTCCAATTTTCTTTGTGGTATTTGCCTCAGCTTGGCAAGCAGCTCGACAAAGCTCAGTTCTGAATTTCTTCGTGGGTGTTTCTGCTTTTCTAGCGGCAGCAACCCCAACCATGCTTGCGCTTGCCTTCACTTTTCTTCCACTTGCTCTAGCGCTTAGAAGTAGAACTAAATCACTCAAGATAGCCATTCAAGAAGAAACAAGTTTTGACGGAATGGTAAAGAAACTAAAGAATGATTCGAAAGTTCTATTTTTCCTAGGTATCTTTCTTGCTCTTTTGGTTATTGTTCCTGTCGTAATCTACTTAATCACCAAGGACATAATGATCAATGTGCCGCTGCGCCCAGGAGAATGTTGTTTGAACTCAAACGGAACATCTCCCAATTACCAACACTCACCGTGGGCAATTAATTCTCAGGTGGTTTTGTATATCTTTGGACTATACGCAACAATCATGGGTTCTCTAAGTTTCGTGGCTTCATCAATAACTACTAAAAGAGTTAGACAGTTAGTAGCATTGGGGCAAGACAACTAACAGAGGGGGCACCATGAACGAATACCTTGAATCTCAAATTGCTTTGATGGGCAAGCTGAGAATGACCATTCGAACCCTAGGTCTTATTGCAGGAGTCGGAGCTATTCTTCTCCCAATGTGGGCACTCATTAATGGTTTGACAGAGGCATTTTTTGTCTTGTTACCTATTGGTTTGAACTTTATGTTCCTAGCAATAGCGCTAAGGACCAGAGTTGCTGAACTAGGGGTCATGCTCACAGCGACCGGCGATTCAGTAAAGTTTGTCTCTTTGTTGACCCCTTACTTGGCGAAAATAAGGGTGCACCGGGTAATTTTGTGGGTCGTAGCTGGCCTGATCGTCCTAAATTCGGCTAGCAAGATCCAAACCTTTGCTTCATTTAGCCAAATGGACGCCTTTTCACTGTTTTTAGATAGCGGGATTGCCTTGTTGTTGGTTGCAGGGCTCCATGTTTATCTGGGACTGGTGTTGTCTAAGCAAATTAAAGACCTAACCCCGTCGCTCACCGCAAATTAGGGCATATTGGGACTTGCACACTAGGGCTTAACACCCCTAAACTTGTGTGGTTGCCCGAAATATTTGGGCAGTCATTGTGGCCATTTAATTAGGGCCCAAATCTAAATTTTATTCACGGAGGAAAAGCATGTCTGCTTACTGCCAGGTCACCCAGACCGGTCCGCAGTTTGGACACCATGTTTCGCACGCTCAGAACAAGACCAAGCGTCGTTTCAACCCAAACATTCAGAAGCGTACCTACTTCGTACCTTCACTAAAGCGCAACGTGACCCTAAACCTGTCAGCTCGCGGTATCAAGGTTATTGATGCTCGTGGCATTGAGTCTGTGGTTGCTGAACTTGTCGCCCGTGGCGAGAAGATCTAAGGAATAGATCATGGCTAAAAAAGATAGAGACATCCGTCCAATCATCAAGATGAAGTCGACCGCTGGAACTGGTTTCACATACGTGACTCGTAAGAACCGTCGTAACGACCCTGACCGTATGGTGCTAAAGAAGTATGACCCAGTTGTACGTAAGCACGTTGAATTCCGCGAGGAGCGCTAAAAATGGCTAAGAAGAGCAAGATTGCCCGTAACGAACAGCGCAAGCTGGTTGTTGAGCGCTACGCAGATAAGCGTGCAGCTCTAAAGAAGGCTTTGGTTGACCCTAACTCAACAGACGAGCAGCGCGAAGCAGCACGTCTAGGCCTACAGAAGCTTCCACGTAACGCATCACCAACACGTCTACGTAGCCGTGACGCTATTGATGGTCGTCCACGTGGTGTTCTAAGCAAGTTCGGTGTTTCACGTGTTCGCTTCCGCGACATGGCTCACAAGGGCGAGCTACCTGGTATCACCAAGTCTTCTTGGTAATAAACCACTAGATCTATAAGAGATTCCGTTGTGAAAACAGCGGAATTTCTTGTTTTAACCAGTGTTTATAAGGGTTTCAGCCAGAAAATGAATTTGTTCGTTATCCTCAACACGCCGAGACCCTAATAAATACAAGGGAACTAGGCGTATAAGGTGAAATGGACATCCCGTCAAGCACTTTGAAAGTCCAGGAGGACCAAATGTCAGCACTAAACAAGAGCGAGCTTGTAGCCGCTATCGCAAGCCAGACCGGCGAATCTCAGGCAGCAGTTAACCGCGTGGTTGACTCTTTCTTCGAGACCATCGCTTCAACAGTTGCCAAGGGTGGCAAAGTAACCATCCCTGGTTGGTTGTCAGTTGAGAAGGGTCACCGCGCTGCTCGTCAGGGCCGTAACCCACAGACTGGTGCAACAATCCAAATTGCTGCTACAAACACCGTAAAGGTATCTGCAGGTAGCAAGCTAAAGGCTGCTGTTAAGTAGTAGTTACTTACACAAGCAAACGGCGCATTTCGGTGCGCCGTTTTGCTTTAACTTAGGCTTAGTTAGTGATGCAGAAATCCAATAACAATTTATTCAACGTTATTGCGTTACTCCTACTCGGATCCGCCGTAGGCCTTATCGCTGCAATGTTTATTGGTGGAGCTGCTGCACCAAGTTTGTTAGGCGACACTGGACCTTTTCTTAGATGGGCACCTCCAGCCCTAAAAGGAATTGTTGATTTAGCTCAAGCCATCAGCATCGGAACGTTAGTCTTTACAGCTTTTGCTCTAACTCAGAAAACAAGAGCTTTTAGTTTAGGTATTGGTTTAGCCGCAGTATCTTCAGCAGTTTGGGCACTTGCTGGAAGCGCATATCTGCTGGTGACATACATGGCCATCTCCGGCTCAGCTTTCTCTCTTGGAACAACTTTTGCTGATCAGTTCTATATTTTTCTAACCCAGATCGACGCAGGTAAATTACTTGCACTAAATACTCTGGCGGCATTCGCACTGGCTCTATTTGCTTTGTTCGTTAGAAACTATCTTGGAATAGTTTTTGCAGCAGCACTAGGTTTAGCATCACTTATTCCTGTTGCGTTTAGTGGACATGCTTCAGGTTCAGCAAGTCACGGCCTTGCAGTGAATTCAATTGGACTGCATCTTCTAGGAATATGTGTTTGGGTTGGCGGACTTGTTGCTTTGTCATATGTTTATAAAGCAGACGACAGGGTAGAGATCGTTGAGAGATATTCAGCCTTAGCTTTATTTGGATTTGTTTTGGTTGGCATCTCCGGTGTTGCTTCAGCTGCTATTCGGTTAGGGAACATTCAAAATCTTCTTGGTAGTGGTTATGGGCAAATCGTTTTATTGAAGATCTTTGTTCTATTAGTTCTAGGTGTATTTGGTTATCGGTATCGCACGAACCTGATCACAAAACTAAAACAGGGCATAGCTAGTTTTTGGAAACTCGTAACTGTTGAGTTCTTGTTCTTCGGGCTCGCTATTGGTTTAGGTAGTGCGCTTGGTAGGACAGCAACCCCAATCAATGACTATCCAACCGGGGAGTTAACTCCAGCAGAGATCCTTACCGGATCTAAACTTCCACCGGAACCTAATGCGCTTAGTTGGCTTTTTGCCTATAAGTTCGATTTGCTTTGGACGCTAATTTGTTTAGCGTTGGCAGGTTTCTATATTGCAGGTGTTCTGCGGATGCGTAAACGTGGAGATGCTTGGTTTATTGGAAGAACCATCTCTTGGCTTGCAGGAGTTTTTCTGTTGTTCTATATCACTAATGGTTACTTCAACGTTTATGAACAGTATCTTTTTAGCGACCACATGCTTTCTCACATGCTCCTAACTATGGGCGTTCCATTGTTTTTAGTTCCTGGTGCACCAGTGACACTGTTGGCTAGAACAGTTCAAAAGCGTAATGATGATTCACGTGGAGTTAGAGAGTGGGTTCTTTGGGCTGTTCACACTAAATACGCTCAGTTGATTGCTCATCCAATTGTTGCCGGAATTCTTTTTGCCAGCTCTCTTGTGGTTTTCTATTTCACGCCATTGTTTGGTTGGGCAACCAGAGACCACCTTGGTCATCAATGGATGATTGTTCACTTTGTGATTACCGGTTATCTTTTCATTCAAGCGCTAATTGGAATTGATCCTGGGCCAAAGCGCTTGGATTACCCACTTCGCTTAATGCTGTTAATTGCTGTGCTAACTTTCCACGCATTCTTTGGCTTAGCTTTGATGAGTGGAGACACCTTATTACTGCCAGAGTGGTTTGGTGCAATGGGAAGAACTTGGGGTCAGTTACCATTACAAGACCAACAAACCGGTGGCGCTATAGCCTGGGGAATTGGTGAACTACCAACCGCAGCACTAACTATCTTTGTTGCCATGTCTTGGGCTAGAAGCGATCAGCGAGATGCCAAGCGGTTAGATAGAGCGAGCGATAGGAGCGGTAATCAAGATCTTGAAGATTACAACGAGATGTTGAAGCAAAGAAACAAAAGGAACTAGTTGTCTGAAATAAAGCTTTCTAAAGAGCAGCTCGCCCTATTCGATTACATCGATAGGGATGGGCAGACCGTCTTTGTCACCGGTAAGGCTGGCACTGGTAAATCAACACTGCTTGGTTATCTTAGGGATAACACCAAGCAGAACGTTGTGGTTTGTGCTCCAACCGGGGTGGCCGCCTATAACGTGGGTGGAATTACCATCCACTCTCTCTTTGGTTTTCCATTCCACCCGCTCACCCCATCAGAGGTGGCTAGACATTTAGGGGATAGAGCCAGACAGGTGCTTCGAGGCATAGACATGCTAATCGTCGATGAGGTATCCATGGTGTCAGCCAACCTGATGGATGCTATGGACGCAGCACTTAGAGCTGCTAGAGGTAAACCTAAGATTCCTTTTGGTGGCTGCAAGATAGTGATGTTTGGTGATCCATATCAGTTAGCCCCGGTTCCAGCTCGTGGAGCCGAACTACAGCAACTGCAGGACATGGATTATTTCTCTCAATGGTTCTTCCACGCCAAAGTTTGGCAGCAAGAACGCATGGAGATTTTTGAACTAGTTGAAATCTTCAGACAGAAAGATCCTGAGTTCAAAGCAATCCTTAATGCCATTCGTATCGGTCAAGTCTCACAAGAACTGGTTGACAAAATCAACAATGCTGGAAATAGATTCCCACCGCACGACAGTGTTATTCGATTAGCAACAGTGAACAACACCGTTGACTCAGTGAACTCCGCAAGACTAGCTCAACTTAAAACAGAAGAACGAGTTTTCGAAAGTGCGTTCACCTTAGGTGACGCATCTGCTTTTGGTAACGGGTTACCAGCAGAAGGAAGACTGCATCTTAAAGTTGGTGCCCAGGTTATGTTCATCAAGAATGATGATCAGAAGCCAGTGAAGAATTCTGATGGAGCGATTAACTGGCGTTGGGTTAATGGAACTATTGGCAAAGTGGTTGGCTTTGGTGAAGGTCATCAGGTTTTAGTTGAAGCAGACAATGAAATTCACACGGTTGGAACTAGCACTTGGCAAAAGGTTCGTTACCTTATTGAAGAAGAGTTCAATGAGGGAACCGGTAAGTTCGATGAGAAAGTTCTGCCAGAAGTTTTAGCTGAATACAAACAAATACCTTTGCGTTTAGCTTGGGCGGTAACAGTGCATAAATCTCAGGGACAAACCTATGATGAAGTAATCATCGATATGGGCGCCGGTGCTTTCTCTTCTGGTCACACTTATGTTGCTCTTTCAAGAGTTCGATCTCTTGAAGGGTTATATCTAACCAGGCCTATAAGAATGAAAGATATTCAGGTCGATCCGGCTGTTATTGAATTTATGGGAGCAGCCAGACCACCTATCGCTCAAGATCCGCTAGGAATTTAGCCACCAGTTGATTGGGTGCTCTAATCTCATACCCCACCAAGATTCTTTGTGACCGGTGCCAGGATATAGTTCGGCTTTGTACTGAAGGTCACGCTTCCAACCTGCTTTATCCATAGCTTCAACAAAGTTGAAGTGCCATGAAGCAAACTCGGCATCTAGTTCCTCGGTGCCAACATCGCTATAAATCTTGACTGACCCTACCGGCGGTAATCCTTCAACTAGCAGATCAATCAGCTCTTGATAACCCAAAGGCCAAGCAGTTGATAAACCTAACGCTGCACCAAAAACTTCAGGGTGTCTTGAGACCCCATAGATAACAGCAAGACCGCCAAGGGATGCTCCGATTTGTGCTGTTCGCTTTGGGTCAAGTTTCAGTCCGTAGCGTTTAGCAAGCTCAGGAACTAGTCGCAGAGCAATCATGTCCTGATATTCGTTGGCCTTATATTCTTGGGTTGCCGGGGTCCTGATAGCACCAAGTTTTGAAACCATGTGTGGTCTTGGTTTCAAAATATCTTCCGGAGCCAATTCAGCCATACGCAGTTTGTCGTCGTAACGATAGACGGCTGCAATGATTGGCAGCTTGCCGTTATTGGCAACGATTCTTCCTTGGGCCATTGCTTCAGGAACTCCCCAGTTCTGATGATTCCAAGTTTCATTAATGTCCAATAAAAAGTTAGCCCCATCATGAGCGATCAATAAAGGTGTTTTAGCATCGTGATCTTTAGGAACCCAAACATCGATTCTTCTGTTTTCAAACATGAAGTTTGTTAATGTTCCACCAGCGAGTTCTCTTTGATAACTAACTGTGTGAATGTTGTTATTTCCATTTAGTGATGTTTTTTTAGATTTAGCTAGATGAAGTTCACGCATACCTAACCAAAATGGAAAGACGAAAGCTATTGCTGAAACAAAGCCAGCAAGAATGAAAAGGCCAACCTGTTTCATCCCTATCTTTCTAGATTCAATAATCATGAATGGAACTGCGGCAAAAGCAGTGAGGAGAAGATCACAGGCAACAACGTAGTCAGCTGAGTTACCAAACCAAGACCCAAAGAAATCTTCAGCTCGAAGTATTGCCATGGTATTGAAATACCAAGCGGTTATCAGTCCAATACCTGAAATAACGAAGTAATACAGTGCTCTTTTGTTCATAACAATTTACTTTCCTCGGTAAAGAACTAGACTGATAGATATATGAAGCCTCTAAGCAATTTTGTCATTCGACACAGCAAACTAGCTCTCTTTGGATTTATCGCTTTAGTGTTATTTTCACTTTTCGGTGGTCTCCAAGCCTTCGGTAACCTGAAAGGCGGTGGCTATAACGATCCTGGATCACAATCACAAAAAGTTACAGATATCCTCAAGACCAACTACAGTCAGACCGACCCGGACGCTGTTCTTGTCGTAGACATGGGTAGAAGTGTTGACGATGTTCAATCGGCTCACAACGCTGACCTAATCACACAAAAGCTAAACAGCTACACCGGCGTCAAAACCGTAAGCTCCTATTACACTCTTGGACGTCCAGCAACCTTAAAAACAACCGATGGCACTGCTGTTTATATGTTTGTTCAGTTCACCCCTGATGCCAAAGCAGCAGCTCTAGCTAAAACCATGCAGGATCAATTAGATGGCAATCACTTCGGTGCAACCATCTATGTTGCTGGTTGGGCTCCTATCACCAGCGAAATAAACCACATCATTGAAGGTGACCTGGTTAGAGCTGAATCCATAGCGGTACCTATCACCCTGTTATTGATGATCTTCGTGTTTGGCTCTGTTGTTGCTGCAGGATTGCCACTGATGATTGCCGGGCTCACAATTCTTGGCTCATTCTTCTTTGTTTGGATTTCTTCCCTATTCACAGACACCTCGACTTTCTCCGTGAACATCATCACTGGTCTTGGTTTAGGTCTAGGAATTGATTACGCGCTATTGATGGTGAATCGTTTCCGTGAGGAACGTCACAATAAAAAGTCAGTTGCTGAAGCAGTCGAACAGACGCTGCTAACAGCAGGTAGAACTGTGTTCTTCTCTGGTTTCACCGTCGCCCTCGTGATGTTGGCTCTGAACTTCTTCCCCCAGTACTACCTGAAGTCTTTCGCTCTGGCCGGAGGTGTTTCAGTGGCTCTTGCAGTTGCGTCAGCACTGATAGCTCTGCCAGCACTTATGAACCTGCTCGGTGACAATGTGAACAAGTGGCCATTATTCAAACACCGCGCACCTAAAGATGTTGGTGTTTGGACCAAGCTAGCCAGGTTTGTTATGCGTCGTCCAGTTGCAGTATTGCTTCTAGTGCTAGTTGGTTTAGGTTCACTAACTGCGTTGGGCATGAATGTGAAACTAGGGCAAGTCGATGACCGCATCCTGCCTAGTAACAACAGAGTCGTGTTGGCAACCAATGAAATCAGAACTCGCTTCGATGGTCGAGAAGGATCACCTATCGAAGTGCTTATTCCAAACTCTCAATCAGCAGGCGTAACTGCCTTTGCTGAGAGACTCTCAAACCAAGCACACATCACACGGGTTGAAACCAGCGATGGTTTCTATGTGAAAGGTGTGATGGTTGCACCATTCTCAAGACCATCAATGATCTCTTCTGAATATACGAGAGTAATTGCTATTGCCGATGTTGAACCGAGAAGCCCTGAAGGAGCTACTCTAACCAAGAATGTTAGAGCCCTAGATAAAAACATTCTGGTTGGTGGATCTGCAGCAATCTATACCGATGCATTAGATGCCATCACCAACAACCTTCCTTGGGCTGTGCTCTGGATTGTTCTCGCCACAACAATTCTTTTGTTCTTGTTCACCGGTTCACTATTACTGCCAATCAAGGCTGTGCTGTTAAATTTCATGTCACTGTTTGCAACCATGGGTTTCCTAGTTTGGGTTTTCATGAATGGAAACTTGAAATGGTTGATAGGCGATTTTGCAACAACTGGAACCATCGACACATCTTCTTTAGTGTTAGTTGCTGTTATTAGTTTTGGACTTTCGATGGACTATGAACTGTTCTTGCTTTCAAGAATCAAAGAACAGCATGATGCAGGTTTGAACACGACGGATTCGGTTGCAATTGGTCTGCAAAGATCTGGACGCATCATCACAACGGCAGCGCTAGTTCTTGCAGCATCATTCTTCGCATTTGCAACCAGTGGTGTTTCAATCATGAAAATGCTAGGTCTAGGCATTGCTTTCGCAGTATTACTAGATGCAACAGTGATTAGAGCACTTCTGGTTCCAGCACTGATGAGATTGTTTGGTAAAGCTAACTGGTATGCACCTAAGTGGATGAAGTGGATTCAACGCAAGGTTGGCTTAGAACACTAGTCTCTGCCTAAAGATTTCTTTAGGTGCTCAGCAAGTTTGGTGTTTAGACGTAAGTATTCAAGTAGTTCTGCGTCGCTGAAAACCGAGAAAAGTTCAGACATCTTCTTTTCATGCTTTGGCATCATCTGCTTAGCTAAGCTTTCTGTTTTAGCTGTCACAGAAATCAAATAAACCCGCTTATCGTGCGGTCCAACCTGTCTTGAAACCAGACCTTCTTTTTCTAGTGAATCAACTAGACGTGTGATGGCTCTCGGGGTGACATCTAGCAGTTCAGCTGCCTCACCCATGGTCAGAGTTTTGTGTCTAACCAGGATGGCGATCAGCATCAACTGTGGTGCTGAACCCTGCCAGTCGGTGTCAATGTTGCGTTCAAGCCATCTGGAGAACAGGTGACCAAGACGCAGTGTGACAGCAGCGCTTAGCGGACCTCTTTTGTTTTTAGGCACCTGACTAAGCGCAGCAGCTTCACCCTCGAAGACTCTTCTGATCTTCTCTGGTGGGCTGATTCTGCCGTCTTTATCGCGCATAGGTTCTATTTTGCCTTACCCGCTCAAAGACAAGTAACCTTTACCTTATGTTGATGTCAGATAGAGATATAAGAGCCCAAATCGAACTTGGCCGGATTGGCCTAGATCCATTAGAGATGGACCTTTTGCAGCCATCCAGTATGGACGTTCGACTGGACCGTTTCTTCAGACTCTTTGATAACCACAAATACGCCTTTATTGACCCAGCCGAATCCCAGCCGGATCTAACCCGTTTAGTTGAAGTTAAATCAGATGAAGCCTTCATATTGCACCCAGGTGAATTTGTTTTAGGTTCAACCTTTGAATTTGTTTCACTGCCTGATGACATTGCAGCAAGGTTGGAAGGTAAATCTTC
>CAIXVE010000052.1 GCA_903922825.1 uncultured Micrococcales bacterium
CCACTGACAACGTAACTAGGTAATCTTCAGTTGTGGTTCTATCGGCAGCAGTAACAGTAACAACAAGATCATTATCGCCAGCAACCAAATCAGTGTCACCAACAACCTCATAAGTAGCATCCGGATCAGTAGTCTCAACAGTCACATCAACAGTGTCAGTTAGAGGATCGAGGTAGACAATGTCACCGTCAACGACATCGGAACCATCCACCTGGAAAGTAGCCAAAGAGGTGTCTGTGTTAGCTGCAACCAGAAGAGTTACGCTGTACTGAGCTGAAGTGGTTCCATCTGCTGCAGTTACTTTAACTAGCAAGGTGTTGCTACCAGCAACCAGGTTTGTGTCACCACTAATTTCAAAAGAAGCATTTGCATCGGTTGTGACTGCGTTTACGTCTACAGAATCAGTAAGCGGGTCAAGATCAACTTGTCCACCGTTTGTTACTGCAGTTCCATTGACCTCGAAAGTTGAAAGCGTTGCATCAGTGTTTGCAGCAACGTTAATTGTGAAGGTGTAGTTACTTATGTCACCATTTTTTGCTGTGACCTTCACAGTTACTGTGTTGGCTCCAGCCTCGAGTGACTGGTTGCCAGAAATCTCTACTGTTGAATCAACATCTGTT
Source organism: uncultured Micrococcales bacterium (assembly GCA_903922825.1). Classification (GTDB taxonomy): domain Bacteria; phylum Actinomycetota; class Actinomycetes; order Actinomycetales; family Microbacteriaceae; genus Rhodoluna. The sequence continues at coordinate 621 of CAIXVE010000052.1, forward strand.
GCAAATGCTGCAACTGTTGCAGACGTTGTGTATGAAAGATTTACTGATCCGTTTGGAGTTACTGGGCTTCCATTGACAGTAATAGAGTCAAGTCCCGTGTTGCTGCTAAGAGGAACAACTAGGCTCACTGTGTAAACCTGCGGAGTTAAGTTTCCGTTCGAAACCGTGACTTTAAAAGTATTCAAGCCATTGTGCAAACCTGTTGCGCCAACTACTTCATAAGTTGCGTCAACGTCATCTGTTTCAACGCTGTAGCTAACTGAAGTTGCACGCGGTGCAAGTGTTACAGATCCGCCGTCAGTTACAGTACTCGCATTAATTGTTAATGTTTTCAACAAAGTATTTGGTGTTGTTAAAACATTTACGTCAACATCGTATTTGCTGGTTTGATCCAAGTTTGTAACAGTCACAGAGAGAGGGTTGTGACCAACGTGCAAACTTGTTCCACCAGAAATAGTTACGTCGTTTACCTGAGAGAGGGCTGTGTCGGTTGGAGTTGCAACAACAGTTGCATCAGTTCCAACAACGGTGACAGGTAGATTTACGACACCACTAGTGGCATCTTGTCCGTTAACTGTGAAAACAGAAAGCGTTGTGTCAGGCACATCCGCTTTTGCTATCGATGAGTTAACTGGCAGAAAAATTAACAATGCGGCGGCAACTACAGCTACCCGACCGCGTAAACGCGAAATTGATGAGCTCAAGGCTCTCCCCTCTCAGGAGTCCTACAACACTATGAAACTAGAGTTTTAGTATGTCACTCTTGTAAGTGGTTTTTTCCGCTTTTTGGCTTAGTTATTAGCCTGTGACCTAATTCGTAACTTGTTGTTAACCTGTGGAAAACTCCCTAGGATTGACCTAATCTCCCAGGAACGAGGTTTCTTAGATAAAGTTTGTTTTGTGAATCCAGCCGATCAACTAACGACAGTTTCCTTCATAATGCCCGTTTTGAATGAGGAAAAGCACCTTGCGGCTGCGGTAAAGAGCATTTTTGACCAAAAAGGGTTAGATATCTCCAAAACTGAAGTCATTTTGGCTCTAGGTCCCTCCACTGACAGCACAAATAGAGTAGCTGAAGATCTTAAATCACAATATCCCGTGAAATTAGTTCAAAATCCAACTGGAAAGACCCCCGCTGGACTAAATGCCGCTATCAATGGCGCATCCAATCAGGTGATCGTTAGGGTCGATGCCCACAGCCAGCTTTCGCCAAACTACACCGTGCTAGCCCTGAAGATCCTAAATGAAACAAGGGCAGCCAATGTCGGTGGTGTTATGAAGGCCGTTGGTGACACCCCTTTCCAAAAGGCAGTTGCCTGGGGATATGGGTCAAGATTTGGGCTAGGTGGTGGAACCTTCCATGTCGGTGGTAAAGCTGGTCCAAGTGACTCCGTTTACCTGGGTGTTTTTAGGAAATCCGTCCTAACTGAGCTAAATGGCTTCAACGAGAAGATGATCCGCGGCCAGGACTGGGAATTGAACCTCAGAATTAGGGAATCAGGCCAGGTTATTTGGTTCGACCCACGTCTCGAAGTTACCTATAAGCCTCGCTCAAGTTTGAAGGCTCTAATAAAGCAGTTCTTTGATACCGGTAGCTGGAGGGCCGAGCTAACCAGATCACATCTGAATAAGGCGAATATTCGCTACTTTGCCCCACCGGCCATGGTGTTAGCTACGTCCTTAGGATTATTAGCATTTTTATTGAATGTCGGTGGTTTATTAGGTCTTTTACCTATTTCCCTATACCTCTTTACAGTTCTGCTGGCTGCAGTCTTAAATAAAGAATCTTTCAGTACCAAAATTAACCTTCTTATAGCGCTTCCTGCCATGCACTTTTCTTGGGGCTTAGGCTTCATAACGGGACTGTTATACAAGCGTTGAAACTAGACTTAGGAGAAATACCTAAGGGAGAGCATGTCTAGATTCAAAGTTACTAAAGCAGTGATACCTGTCGCCGGACTGGGAACACGTTTTCTCCCCGCAACTAAGGCAATGCCTAAGGAAATGCTTCCTTTAATCGATAAGCCAGTTATTCAATATGTTGTCGAAGAAGCTGTGAATGCAGGATTGCAAGATTTGCTTATGGTCACAGGACGTAACAAGAACGCTCTTGAAAACCATTTCGATCGCGTTGCCGAACTTGAACAAAACCTAGAACTTAAAGGTGACACTGATCGCTTAGCAAAAGTTATGCACTCAACTGACTTGGCAAACATTCACTATGTCAGACAAGGTGACCCTAAAGGTTTAGGTCACGCTGTGCTTCGAGCTAAAGCTCACATCGCTGAACATTCTTTTGCTCTGCTTTTAGGTGACGATGTCATGGATGCAAGAGATCCTCTTTTAGAGAAGATGCTCGAACTTCATGAGTCAACTGGTGAAAACGTAGTTGCGTTAATGGAAGTTGACCCTTCACAAATACATCTATATGGATGTGCTGTTACCGAAGGTGTACTCAAGGATGGGGTTGTCCGTATTACTGGACTCGTTGAAAAACCTAAAAACGATGAGGCTCCCTCTAACTTGGCTGTAATCGGAAGATATGTTCTGCGTCCAGAGATCTTCGACATCCTGGAAGACACCAAACCTGGTCGAGGCGGAGAGATCCAACTAACCGATGCCTTGATGGCGGCAGCTCAAAATCCTGAACGTGCAGGTGGTGTGTTGGGTGTTGTCTTCAAAGGCAGACGCTACGACACTGGTGACAAACTTGATTTCATCAAGGCAACACTTCGACTAGGCGTTGACAGAGAAGATATCGGTCAAGACCTGCGCGCTTGGTTGCATGATTTTAATAACGAGATTTAGTAATAAGAAACTAAGGAACGTATGAGTAATAGCAAGATTGTTGTCTGCTCTTTCTATACCGCAGATGATTACTACCGGGCTCACGGTGAGCGTTTAGCAAAGAACCTTGAAGAGCTAGGCGTTGAATATGTTCTTCGCGAAATTGAAAAGAAGGAAGGCGAAGACTGGGCAGACATCTGCCGCAAGAAAGTTCCTTTCCTTGCTGAAGTGTGCGAAATGCATCCAGATAAGAAGGTCTTCTGGATGGATGTTGACTGTTTACTGCTTTCAATACCTGACTATGTGTTTGATTCAACAGCTGACATTGTTGGTTTCCAAAGAGGCTACTCTTCCCCTCGAGCAATAGGTTATGACCGTCGTGCAAGATTCTGGGAACCATCTTTCTGGGGAGTGAACACAACCCCGTTAGCTAGAAAAATGATTGCCGATGCCGCCGCCATTGAAAAGATTTCAGAAGTGAAAGCAACCGATGACTACTTCATGGAAGAAGCATGGCGAGCTAATTGCGACAACATGACTTTCCAAATGATCCCTTCTAATGCTGTAGTTGGCATGGGAACAGCCGGTGAAGGTTCGAGACCTGCTTTCTTCAAATTTGGATCAAGTGGCAATGTTGCTGACTTCAAAGGCAAAGTTGAACAGCACACAGCTAATGCGGGTGGCCTAAAACGCAGAGCTCTAGTGTTCGCTAAGAAGCTTGAAAGAAAGTTGCCAGCAAAACTATCTGGTCAGCTACGACTTATTGCTGACACAGTTGGCATCACAGGAATTCTCACCGCTGGACGATCAACTCCTGAAACAGCGGCTAGAAAGAAGTTACTTTACGCAGCTCTCGACTATGCGCAAAAAGGCGACTCCGCTAGGTTCCAAACAGCTAGTGCTGATTTCGAAGAAAAGTATTTACCAGCACAAACTGAGACCAACATTATTTCGGCAGCTAAAAGCTTCTTGGTTTACTCAGGGAAGCCAAGCAACGAGAGCATTCCACTAGCCTGGTGGTCCATTCCATTCCCAGGTAACTTTGGTGACTGGCTTTCACCTTTGATTGTTAGTCACTACACAGATAAAAAAGTTATGTTCCAATCCCCTGTGAAGTTGGCAACCAAAGAACACATGATTGGCCTCGGTTCGATTGGTAGATTCATCAAACCCAACTCTGTTGTAGTTGGAACCGGTATCTCAAATGACGATTTAACTTTGGCTAAGACCGCTAAATACATTTCAGTTCGAGGTCCGGTGACAGCACGTGTGGTTAGAGAATCAGGCGGTCCCGTTGTTGAAAGTTTTGGTGACCCAGGTGTCCTTATTTCTAGAATCTTCCCGCAAGAAAGATCTTCTAATGGACGTATTGCCTTAGTTAGACATTTCAAGCACAAGCCAATCCCTATGGCTATACCCGAAAACATGGATGAGTTTGACGTCTTTATGTCTCACTCAGATGACATAGAACTTTTAGTTGAAAACCTAAATAAATATGATCGTGTAGTCACTTCAGCTATGCACATCTTTATTACTTGTCAGTCATATGGAATTCCTTGTGCTCTTATTACCTTCGAAGGATTTGAAGATGCGGTGCATGGAAATGGAATCAAGTATGGCGACTACGCACAGGGTGTTGGGCTAGAGTCAATCAACCCTCATCTAGTTGGTTTAGATCTGAGCAAAGTTGATTTAGATAACATCACCACTGAATACAAAATCTCTGAAGAGAAACTCAACGAAGTTGAGCAGGCTATTAGAGATGGCTTAAGTTACCTTTAAACCAAAGTTAGGAAAACGATGCTGTTTCTAATCCGACAGGTTCTAGTTACTTTCAGGAAACTCTTCCCGAGAGGAACTCACAGAAACCGCGCCATCTGGCTTGCCTTGATCGCCACTATCGTTCCACTAACTCAGCTTTTTGTAATTCGCATTTTCTCAAGCATGATCATGCACAACCAACATGAATCGCTTTTACACGCAGCCTTCAACTTCTGCCTGTTCTTCCTGTTATTTGGTCTTTCACATCTAGCGACCTATTGGCAAAAGACCTACCGAGTGAAGGTGTTCCACGCAGCACTAGCATCAAGAGGTGGCTGGCGAAGCAAACTTACTGAATCTTGGGATTGGGCTTTAGCTTTTGAAACCAATAACCTGCTTCACACCTTCACACAGGTTTTAGTTCTAGCGGTTTATTTCATCATCATCTACTGGCAGGCTGGGCTGGTCAACTTTGGCATCATCCTGCTAACCATGGTTTTCACTAAGAGCATGTTCAAAAAACAGGTAGCAACTCAAGAAGGTTTCGCATTAGCTCAGAAGAAGAAAGAGGATGTGACAGCTCTAGCCAGAGTCGGCTCCAGAATCAAATCTGCTGAAATGGCAACCTTGGTTGCAAGCGCTGGTTTCGTTCTCTCATTAGCCGTTTTGTTGCTTTTTAGTTTCTTTGATAAAAACTTCCCTCCCGCCGATGCAGTTCTCCTCTTTCTAGGTTTCAGAATGCAGAACAGCAACATGGGTCAAACCAGTGCATCGTTGATGCGTTTCGCCAGAGCTAAAGCTCTAAGTGAAGCCCCAAACAAATACCGTCATCTAAAACTTGACGAAGATGAAGACGAAGAAGAAATTGGCTAGTCTCACAATAGGTTTCAGCACTCTAGAGTCGAGGCTTCAGAACATCAAACTACCCGATCTGCAGAATCATCCGGATTGGGATGTGCTTATCACCGTTCAAAGTGGAACCACGAATGCTCCAGATCTCTCTAACGCGCCTCAAGGATCAAATGTTGTTGGTTTTGCTGGTCGCGGTGTCACCAAACTTCGTAACCAAGTAATTGAAAATGCCACTGGCAAATATCTTGTCTTCGCAGACGACGACATCACCTTTGACCTACAAGGGCTAGCCAAAGCAATTGAGCATCTAGAACAAACTGGCTCAACCCTTCTACTTGGCCAAGCAGTGGATGAAAAAGGTTCCCTTCGTAAGAAGTATCCAAGTAAGGTAACTAAACTCACAAAACTCAACAGCGCCAAAGCTGCAACCTATGAGATGGTGGTCAACTTAGACAAGGTCAAAGCATCCAATGTGCTATTCGATGAAACCTTCGGTGCTGGGGCTGAGACAACTTATCTAGGTGATGAATATATTTTTATTTGCGATTTGATTGATGCTGGGCAGAAGTGTGAGTTTGTCCCAATAACTCTGGCAACTCATCCAAGCGTGAGTTCAGGTAGTGGCTGGGGTTCTGATAAAGACCGAGTTGCAAGAGCAAGAATCTTTGATAGAGCATTCAAAACCAGCAAGATACTTCCATACCTTGTTCGCACTGCTTTTGGTTTCAAGAAACTAGGAAAGGAGCTAACCCTAGCTTCTTTCATTAAATTTATTTTCAAAAAATAAACACAGCTAGCGGAGCAATCAGTAAAAGCGAATCAAATCGATCAAGCAACCCGCCAAAACCTGGTAACCAGTTAGCTGCGTCCTTAACCCCAGCAAACCGTTTCATCCACGACTCCAGGTAATCTCCTAGAACTGAGCCAAAAAGAATGATCGCGAAACCCAATAGAGAAAGTTTGCCTAAAGTTAGAAGAACTAATAGCAAACCCAGTGCTCCAACCAGAACACCTCCCGATGTTTTATTCGGTGATGTCTTAGGTGAAAAGTGGAGGCTGAAACCTTTAAACCTCCCTAAAGATCTTCCACCTATAAAAGAAGCAACATCAAAACAAGCCACCGCTAACAAAATTGCCAGTGATTTATCCGGAGTTTGAACCAATTGAATGAAACTCAAAGTTATAAGTAGTGATCCATACATCCCGCCGATAGCTGCCTTGGCTTTGTTTTCTTTGGACGCTTCGACTAGATTCAACACAAACATCATCACTGGGATAATCCAATAGAACTCTGCTGCGGATCTACCCTGAACTATTTGAAAAAAATCAATCCAAGTGACAAGTAATACTAAGGTCACAGAAAATATTTCTAATTTCAGCATTGTGACAAGTTCAAACATCATTATGAAAGCTAAAGCACAAACCAAAACATTGAAGGTGCTCTGCCCGAAAACATATGCACCACTGAAAACAACGCTAATCAACGCCCAAGTGAACCATCGTTGCCAAAGCAACCTTGATTTGATTCTCAAGAGCACTAGAGCACTGACTACTAGAAGTGAAGCAGCGGCTATGGTGCTTGTGATAAACAGCTGGCTTATCCTCATGATCTAACTATCTTCAGATATCGAGCCCAACCTGTTAGCAAAGAGCCAAGAATCAAAACCACTGAACCGTAATAGAGGCACACTCCAACCTGCCCAGTTACTTGAGCTAAACCAACAATGAGAACAACAACTAGAGCCCTCTCCGTTTTACCCATTGGACCCCCATTTATACGGGTTATGCCTTTGGAGACCCCTACCAAAGAAACAATCGTCGGGACTGCGGTCACAAAAACAGCAATTAGAACTGTTATAGCCTGCTTGCCGGTCAAATAACTTTCTCCAAGAAAAGCTAACCCTGCCATAGTTGCAAAATCGGCTAACCGGTCACCGATCTCATTCTTCACGAAACCTGATTTAGCCAACTGCTTACCGGTTTGCATAGATTTTGCTCTAGCTAAAGCTCCATCAAGGTTTGCGCAACCTAATCGAATTACCAGCGATGCTAAAACAACAAAGGTATTAAGCCAATAAACCCCAAAACCAGCTAGAACACCAAACACAAAGTTTAGGGCTGTGAACAGATCAGGTGAAAGTTTCGCTCTAATAGAAAACCTGAGGATAGGTTTCAAGATATTGCTGAACCAAGGTTTCAACGAATAGAGTGAGGGCACTTCTTAAGTCTAACTAGCACCGAGAATGCTGGAACAAGCGAGGAATGACGCTACTCCGGCGACAACAGTGAAAACACAACCACACATCGCTCGCCAGGAAAAGAACAATGGCCTGAAACTTGCCAGAGTGGCAGCAAGTGCTAGTCCAGATGAAATCAGAAATGCAATCACATCAACACAGACTAAGAAAGCAGTTGGGATTACTGGGGTAATACCAAAGGTGCCCGAGTGCAGGGCAGGATATTGCAAAAGAGCAAAAACCATAAAAAGAAAACTCAACCTGAAACTAACCCGACCAAGTGCTACCGCTGCTCTACTTTTCATAATTAACCTTTGTATAAACTCCAGAACCAAAAAGCTTGAGCCAATCCAAAAGGAAAAGCCGTGAGGGCTACCGCCTGAACTAAACCTAGATTAGGTTTCAACCATTTCGCTAACGTGGTGCCAAGTAGCCAACCACCGCCGCCTAGAATAGCTATACGCAAAACTCTTGGGACTAGAGATTGCAATACTTGCATAAACGTTAGGTGGATAGCACCAGCTTCATGGGCATATACCTTCACTGGAATACCGTTCCACATTTGATCCCAGAAGGCTGAGTTTGGACTGGAAATCATTTCTCTTCTTGCATAATCAAACATGTTTGCAGTCGTCAAAGGTGAAGGCGGATTAATGCCTTTATCAACGAGCCACCATGTTGTTAGAACCCCAATTATTGAACCCATTGCGGAGACTGCAATTAGTAAAGCACCGCGCCATCTGAAACCAACAGTCACAACTAAAAGCAGTAAGGGCATTTCTGCAACCAGTGGCCAAAATATTCCTTCCCCTACAGCCCAGAAGAAGACAACTAAAAGCCCAACCCAACCGAAAGCTATTTTTCTAACTCGACTAAAGCCAAAACCAGGAGCATCCACCAACGGAGATTTATGTAATTCGATAATCTGCATGCGTGCAGCCGCTTTATCTCTATCAAGAGAATTCACCTTCAAAGGTGTACCGATTCTCAGATTCAACGGCCTATGTTTAGCACTCAAAGCTTTTCTCGGCAAGACTTTATCGCTGTTCACAACTGCTATAGGAAGTACCGTTGCCCCAATACTTTCAGCCAACCTAAATGCGCCACTGTGAAACTCTTGAACTTCACCGTTATCAGATCTTCCACCTTCGGGAAAGATCACCAACACGACCCCAGATTTAACTAAATCACTAGCTTTCATAAGATCCTCGAAAGCTTTATCACTTCCTCTCCTTATAGGCCAAATACCTATAGCTAGACGAGCAATAAGTTCGCTAGCTTTATCAACCAACCAGTAGTCAGCAGCTGCAACAACTAACACCGGCCTGGATCGTCCAATCATGGTTACCAGAGCAACGGAATCTATATGCGAAACATGGTTTGCAACAACTATCAGTGGACCTTGTGGAAGTGGGACTTTCCTAAAAAGCTCGAACTGTTTATCCCGACTAAAACTGGTTAGCCCAGCTGTGAATATTGATAAGACCAAGCCCCAAAGTTTTGCTCTAATTCTAGAAAGCGTGGTTATCTTCTTTACCCCAAGTTTGTTTAGTCTTGCCATAAGCAGGCTGACAGACTTATCCAGTGGGCTTTGGCTACTCATATTCCCCATTCTCCTGCTTACCCCGTTGAATAAAGTATTACAAAAATCCCTATAACTCGCTATTCAAGTTAGACTTCAATTGGTGTTATGTGCGAAACACCTTTATTTATAAAGGATCATCATGTTTCGCACCCGCCTAACCGGTTTCGTGGCCCTCGCCGCCTCCCTGCTTTTACTTGTCGGGATTTCTAGTGCTACCGGTGCAACAGCTAAGAAAAACCTCACTTTACCTAAACTTCCAACCATGGTTGCCACCACAACCACCGTGAAACTAACTCCTGGTAAATGGAGTCTTCCTGCCAAACTCACCTACCAATGGCTGCTCGATGGTTCTCCAATAAAGAAAGCAACTACTACTTCATATGTAGTTCCGGTCACAGCTTTAAATCACAACCTTGCTGTTGTTGAGACAGCCAAATTCTCTGATGGTAAATCTCTATTCGCGATCTCAAAAAACGTGATGGTTGGACTTTTAGTAACATCTGGCCAAGCACTGCTAACCAAAGATGATGTTCACTCAAAGCTTGTGTTCACAACTCCGGCACTTCCTAGCCCTAGTTCCGTGAGCGCTATCACTTGGTATGCGGGAGGATCTCTTGTTGAAGGCGCAAAGACAAATGAACTTGCGATTGATAAAAGATTCGACAGCCTAAGTGTTTATGCAAAAGTTAGCTACACCCAAGCAGGGTTCAATCCTCTAGTTCTAACTAGCAATAGCATCTCATTCGCTGCCCCTGGAGTTACAAGCAATACATTGCTTTGGTCCGATGAATTCGATGGAACAGTTGGTTCTGGACCTAGCGCCGCAGCTTGGAATGACGTAACTGGAAATGGAAGAAACTACAACGACCCATACACTCCCGTAGCAAACGGTTGGGGAAACTTAGAGCGTGAATACTACCTTCCAGGTGCCAGTTTGATTTCATCGATGAATGATGCAAGCGATGGCAAAGGTTTGCTGATCACCGCAACCAATCAGAGTGTTAATCCAAACCCTGCCGGACCTTTCGACTGTTGGTATTCACTGAACTGGAAGGGTCAACGCTATAACCCTCGCAAAGATTGTGAATGGGTTAGTGGAAAGATTTCAACTGAAAACAAGCTTGGTTTCTTGTATGGACATCTTGAAGCAAGAATCAAAACTACTGGAACAGCAGGAACATGGCCGGCTTTCTGGATGTTAGGCCAGGATTTCCAAACTAACTCTTGGCCTGGCTGTGGTGAAATTGATATTCACGAAGGTAACGGTGCTCTACCAAATAGCAACTGGGGGACCATCCACGGCTATAACTACTGGCCTGGTGGTCAAGTGAACCAAAGCACTTCAATGATCGCTGGCTGGCATGTTTATGGTTTGGATTGGAAACCAAACTACATCGCTTTCAGTGTTGACGGCGTGATTTATAAAACCATTACTGCAAGCGATCTCCAAACAACACCTTGGAATCTAAACCTTGAGCAGACCGGCTGGGAATTCAATAAGCCTCAGTTCGCTATCTTGAATCTTGCTGTTGGTGGAAAAATCATCGGTAATAACAACAACCCGGTTAGAACACAGGACATCACTACTGACACTAAAACAATGCAGGTTGACTACATCCGATATTCAACTCTCGATGGCTACGGAACCTTGATTAGGTATTAATGCAGAAAAACAAATTCGCGATAGCACTAACTATCGCTAGCTTTATTACTTTCGGGATTGCTCCGCTTGCCAGTGCTAGTACTGTGCCAACTCCAACAGCCGTTAAAGTCACAACTGACTTTCACACTGCCACAGTCACCTGGGCTAAAGTGAACAAAACTAAGGTCACTGGAATTACTGTTACCGCAACTGCGGGTTCAGAAAAACACACGAAGACTTTAGCTAACACAGCTAATTCATATAAGTTCACTAATTTGATGGCCAACACCTCATACACCTTCAAGATTGTTAACCTAAACAAGAAACTTTCTTCAAGCGCCGTGAGTATTCGAGTGAAGACCAAAAAGCCTCTCGAATACAACTCTATATTCTTTGGGACACCGACAGACATGCTGATCGGTGATCCGGATCAAGATTTGATGGCAATTCCAAACGGTGGTGTTGTCACATTCACAACGACAACCCCAACCACCTGCGAAATAGTAAACGACTCAGCTCTTCATGCCAAAGCAATCGGCGACTGCACAGTTGTGGCAAGTGACGCTGGCGATTCAACCTATTCAGCGGCACCAGCTGAAACAAGAACGCTAACTATCTCTGCACCAATTTCAAGCCTCAACAAGACGATGCTTTGGTCGGACGAGTTCAATGGTTCTGGAGCACCAGATTCAACAAACTGGGGCATAACCACCGGTGACGGTTGTGGAACCTCAGCAGGTTGTGGCTGGGGTAATGGCGAAGCTGAATCATATGCTGCTTGTGCTCTGAACCAAACCTCTGGTTCTATGGTGATAACAGCTTCTACTCCTACCGGTGATTCCTCTTGCAATAGCAACAAAACCTGGACAAGCGGTAAGTTCACCACCTACGGCAAGGTGAACTTCACCTATGGATATTTCGAAGCAAGACTGAAAATGCCTGAAGGCGGCGGAACTTGGCCTGCTTTCTGGACCTTAGGTTCAAACATCTCAACAGTGTCTTGGCCGCTCTGTGGCGAGATTGACATCATGGAATATTCAGGCAATAACCCGAACCGGTCAACGTCGGCTTTGCACTATGCAAACTCTGACGGTAACCATGATTACAAATCTGGTGGTTATCAAAACTCAGATCCGTTAGCTAATGACTATCACATTTATGGAATGCTCTGGCTTCCCAACCAGATCAAATACACAATTGATAACCATGTGGTCTTAACCGTCACAAGGTCGGATACTGGCTTAACTCGCTGGCCTTTTGGACCGAATGCTAAAAATGTTGATCCTCAAATGTATTTGATTTTCAACCTTGCTATGGGTGGCGGATACGGTGGTTCTATCGATGCTGGCCTCAACAAGGCACAATTCTCTATCGACTATGTTCGTTACTACAGCGTCGACGGTATAGGTAAAATCACAAACTAGTTTTGTGGGAAACCTAAGTTAATTCCACCGTGGCTTGGGTCTAACCAACGACTGGTAATTGTCTTCTCTTTAGTGAAGAAGTTGAAGCCTTGAACACCATGGGCTTTGGTGTCACCAAAAAGTGAACTCTTTGCTCCACCGAAAGAGTAATAAGACACTGGCACAGGAATCGGAACGTTAATTCCGATCATTCCAACTTCAATCTCATTCTGGAATCTTCTAGCCGCTCCGCCATCGTTGGTGAAGATAGCAGTGCCATTCCCAAATTTTCCAGCATTGATTAGTTCAACACCTTCGGCATAACTTTGCACTCTCACCACAGATAACACTGGACCAAAGATTTCATCCTGGTAAACCTTTGATGTGACTGAAACCTTGTCGATAAGAGTTGGACCTAACCAGAAACCAGAGGCGGCTCCATTAACCTCAACCCCACGCCCATCAACAACAACTTCAGCTTTATCTTGAATTGCCAAATCAATATATGACTCAACTTTGTCGCGATGTTCTTTCGTGATAAGTGGGCCCATGTCACAGCCAGTGGTTCCTTCACCAACAGTTAGTAAGGCCATTCTCTGCGCAATCTTTGAAATCAGTTCATCAGCTATAGGTTCCACAGCAACAACAACTGAAATAGCCATACATCTTTCACCGGCAGAACCGAAACCGGCATTGATAGCAGAATCCGCAACTAAATCTAGATCCGCATCAGGGAGGACGAGCATATGATTCTTAGCTCCACCAAGAGCTTGAACTCGCTTACCGTGGCTAGTTCCTGTTTCATAAACATACTTTGCAATGGGCGTTGATCCAACAAAACTTATTGCCTCTACTAAAGGATTACTCAGTAGTTCATCAACCGCAACCTTGTCACCTTGTAATACGTTGAAAACTCCATCTGGTAAACCTGCAAGCTTTAGTTTCTCGGCAATCCAAAGCGCTGCCGAAGGGTTCTTCTCAGAAGGTTTTAGAACAACAGTGTTGCCGGCAGCTATCGCAACCGGGAAGAACCACATGGGCACCATAGCTGGGAAGTTAAATGGGCTAATTATGCCAACCACACCTAGAGGCTGTTTGATTGAATAAACATCAATCCCAGTTGAAACAGATTCACTGAATGAACCTTTTAGCTGGTGAGCCAAACCAGTTGCGAACTCAACCACTTCTAAACCTCTAGTGACTTCACCTAGCGCATCTGGAAGTGTCTTCCCGTGCTCTTCTGTGATGATGGCTGCTAATTCATTTTTGCTGGCATTCAAGATCTCTCTGAATGCAAATAGAACCTGTGTTCTCTTAGCCAGAGAAGTGTCACGCCAACTAGGAAACGCTTCGCTTGCAGCGCTAATCGCCTTCTGGGCATCAGAAACTTCAGCTAATGAAACAGTTCGAATTACCTCACCTAGGGCAGGGTTATAAACATTACCCAC
>CAIXVE010000053.1 GCA_903922825.1 uncultured Micrococcales bacterium
AAGCTTTAGACCCGGACGATTGGCGCAGCGGTAGCGCACTTCCTTGACATGGAAGGGGTCACTGGTTCGATCCCAGTATCGTCCACCAGCTTAACTTGTTAGTCTTTCCATATGAGAGCTACTAAATCTTTCTTCGGGCCAGCTTTAGCACTTCTAGCTCTAGCTGCTTCATCACTCTCGCCGATTTCTTCATCAGTGGCGGAAAATGCACCAACAGTAGTCCAGCGATCATTTAGTGCTGGATTTGATTCAACCTGTGCACTTAGAGCCGAAAACAAGATCTACTGCGTTGGTGGCAACGCGTTCTCTCAGCTTGGAAATGGCTTTACGTTTGACGTAACAGATCCTCGTCCAATCTCACGATTCGATTCAGCTCTGAGCGTGAGCGTTGGCAAAACGTTCGCCTGCGCAATATCTGTTGATGAGCACGGTTCATGTTGGGGAACAAATTCAACTGGTCAGCTTGCTCTTGGTGATATAGGCCTTTACAGTGGTGGTCCCTACGCAGGACAAATAGCGACAAATAAAAAACTTATTGACATTCAGGCAGGCGATGAATTTGGTTGCGCACTAAGTCAGGACTATAGGATTTTGTGTTGGGGTGGCATTCAGGCAATTACCGGACTCGACGTCGCCACATCGTATCCAACGGATTTAAACGTAAATGGAGCTACAGCAATTGCTGTTGGGCCTAAGAGCTTGTGTTACATCGCTGGGTCTGTCTTCTGCGTCGGTGTTGCACCTTTCACTTCGACCATTCAAGTCATCCCTGGAACAGAAGGCGCAACCGACTTATCAGTTGGGCGCGACTTTGCCTGTGCCATAGTGTCGGCGGCCGTGAAGTGTTGGGGAAGCAACACTAAAGGTCAACTAGGGCAAGGCAATACAACTGAATCTTCTGAAACCTTGATGCTCAACGGACTTAGCGACGTGAAATCAATTTCAGCTGGTGATCAGTTTGCCTGCGCTCTGTCTAATTCAGGCAATAGTTTTTGCTGGGGAGATAACTCCAAGAGGCAAATTTCAGCAAGCGGTGAAATTCAAACCTCTCGCGTTCCAACTTCGCTTTCGAATGTAGTAAGCATTGACGCTGGTTCCAATTTTCTTTGTGCGATGTTAGCCGATGGCTCCATTAAGTGCATTGGAGATAATTCAAAAGGACAGAGTGGAATAGTCACATCTTCAGCAGTTCCATTTGGTCCTTGGGATAAGAGTGTTTTCATGAAGGTCGCGGCGGGGACCAACACTACATGTGTGATAAACGAGTCCGCATTCCCGCAGAACATTATGGCTGGCAATCTAAGTTGCTGGGGCGATCTAATTCCCTCTGGAACTGACTCGACATTATTCGTAGACGTTGCAGTAGGAAACGTTAGTGCCTGTGCTGTGACCGTAGCCGGGGCCGTTTGGTGTTGGGGAGCAAATGGGTCAGGTCAGCTTGGGGATGGAACAAATAAGTCAACAACTACACCAACTGTGGTCACTGGTCTTGGAACCTATAAAGCGGAACACGTTGCTGCTGGGTTCAGAAGTTTCTGCACGAATACCAAAGATGGTTTGTTGTTCTGCTGGGGAGATAACTCCCACCAGCAATTGGGTTACGTTGGCCTCGACAGCAAGACAGCTGTTGTTGTTCCTGGTATCGGAAACGCTACAAATGTCTCATCAGGTTTGTATCACAGTTGTGTATTGGTATCGGATGGAACTGCTTATTGCTGGGGAGATAACTCTAAGAAGCAAATCTTGAACAACTCAACAACTAGGTTGGGCGTCACCCAAGTTCCTCAGGCCGCAGTAGTCACTAAAGTTGCCAGCGGTGGATATGAGAATTGTTTTTTGATGAATGATTCGAAATTGAACTGTATTGGAGATAACTCCGATTCTCAATCACCTGGCTTACTAACAGGGCCTTTTCTGGATGTTTCAGTTGGCTTAAGTAGTGTTTGTGTTGTGCAAACCGACTACAAGCAGGCAGCCTGTTTCGGGTCTAACAGCAACACCAAACTAGGTAGAACTGGTTTGAAGTCTTCAGTTCCAAGTGTGATACCGAACATGGATCCGGTTATGACCTATCCAGGATTCCGGTCAATTGCTGTTGGTGACGAACATGCATGTGCAATAAAGGACAACGCCTATCTATTTTGTTGGGGAGCCAACAACGCGGGACAGCTTGGTTCAAGTTTCGGATTCCCTAAGGCCTTCGCAAAAGTCACAGTGGCGGTTTCGGGTCTAAGTAATGTTGGTGAGACTCTGCTCGTGGCGATCTCATCTAACGAACCGCAAGCGACGGTTTCATATTCTTGGAACAAGGCAAACGACTCTAAAGTTCCTGGTTTGAGTGTTAACGGCGCAATTTCTTCTTCATACGTGCCTGTAAGCGCTGATGAGAAGAAATATTTAAACGCCGTTGCCGTGTTCTCTAAGTGGGGAATAAGCTCTGAAGGCTTTAGATCAAATAACTATGGTCCAGTAGGTCCCGCCGTAAGAATACTTGTCACAGCTGTTCCTACAGTTCTTGGTAAGACAAAAGTTGGTCAGCAGTTGTTAGCTAAGCCTGGTGCATGGGAATCTGGAGTCCGCTTTAGTTATCAGTGGTATCGAGGAACTTCGAAGATTTCAAATGCAACTTCAACTACTTATAAATTGGTTTCGGCTGATGTTGGAAAGCAGATTTACGTAGCAGTAACTGGTACCAAAATTGGGCTACCTAAAGTTGTGAACAAGTCTCTAAAGACGGCGAAGATTACGCGCTAGACCAGTGAGTTCCTACCAAAGCACCAATTGCATAAGTAACACCCATAGTCAACAAGCTTATAACTACGTTACGCAACATTCCTCGAGCGGGTTTTGCTCCACCAATCTTGGCTCCAACATATCCAGTCAAAATCAATGCAAACACAACAGCTGAAACTGTTGCTTGCAGTCGATATTCAATCCAAGGTCCAGCAACAGCCAAAAGCGGAAGCATTCCACCCACGGCGAATGCAACGAAGGATGAAAGAGCGGCTTGAATCGGACTTGCATGGTGATCAGAGTCGATACCAAGTTCGGCTTCAGCATGTGCTTTGATAACATCTTTGGCAGTCAACTCTTGAGCGACTTGTAGTGCAAGTTTTGGTGACATTCCTTTTTGCTCGTAAAACCAAGCTAGCTCTCTTAATTCTGCTTCGGGATTCTCCTTGAGTTCCTGACGCTCAAGTTCAAGCATGGCTTTTTCACTGTCTTTTTGTGCGCTAACTGAGGTGTATTCGCCTCCAGCCATAGAGATAGATCCAGCCACAACAGCCGCAACACCGGCCACAAGAATGGTTCCAGAGGTGGCTCCAGGTGCAGCTGCCACACCTAACACCATGCCTGAGGTAGACATTATTCCGTCGTTCGCTCCAAGAACACCTGCTCTAAGCCAATTCAGCTTGGCGGCCATAGAGCTGCGCTTGAATTCAGAGGATGCGATTACGGCGTCTTCGACTGGGGTGTTTGGTTTAGTCATAATTCAACAAAACACCACAAACCGCGATTTATCTAGCAAGGCACACCTAACCTGTCTGGAATAGGATTGCTTAGAAACAGTTGGAGTAGCAGTGAGCATGATCAACCTAACCCTTGATGGCCAAAAGCATGAGGCAGAACTCGGCGCTACCGGTTTTAAGCTCTTTAGCGATAAGAAGATTGTTGCTCAACGAGTCAACGGTCAACTGAGAGACCTAGCCCACGAGGTTGCAGATGGAGACGTAGTTGAAGGGGTTTCAATTGACAGTCCCGATGGGCTCAATATTCTTCGCCACTCAACTGCTCACGTGCTTGCTCAAGCGGTTCAAAACATCAACCCCGAAGCAAAGCTTGGTATTGGTCCTCCAATCAAAGACGGCTTTTATTATGACTTCGATGTTGAGACACCTTTTGCACTTGAAGATCTGAAGGCTCTTGAGAAGGAGATGGACCGGATTATTCGTGCAGGTCAAAGGTTCGTGAGAAGAGTTACAAACGACAGTGATGCTTGTAATGAACTTTCCAAAGAGCCATACAAACTTGAGTTGATTGGTCTCAAAAGCGGTAATGCAGACGTTGGGGAAGCTTCAGCAGAAGTTGGCGCTGGAGAACTCACCATCTATGACAACTTTGATGTTCAGTCGAACACTGTTGTTTGGAAAGACCTTTGTCGCGGACCTCACCTTCCAAACACCAGAATGATTGGCAGTGGCTTCTCGCTAACTCGTGTAGCGGCTGCATATTGGCGTGGCAATGAAAACAATAAGCAGTTGCAAAGAATTTATGGAACTGCCTGGCCTTCCAAGGACGAACTTAAGGCCTATCAGTTGCAAATGGAAGAAGCAGCTAAGCGTGATCATCGACGTCTAGGTGCTGAGCTAGATCTATTTTCTTTCCCTGAAGAAATTGGTTCTGGGTTGGCTGTATTCCATCCAAAAGGTGGAGTTATACGACGCGTCATGGAGGATTATTCTCGTAAGCGTCACGATGAGAGCGGCTATGAGTTTGTCTATAGTCCACACGTAACTAAATCAAATCTTTTCGAAACATCTGGACACCTTGAATGGTATGCCGAGGGTATGTTCCCTCCGTTGCAGTTGGATGAGGAACGTGATGAGGAAGGGAACATCAAACGTCAAGCTCAGGATTATTACTTGAAGCCGATGAACTGTCCTTTCCACTGTTTGATTTATAAATCCCAAGCCCGGTCATATAGAGATCTACCACTGCGTCTATTCGAGTTTGGAACTGTCTATCGCTATGAGAAATCAGGTGTGCTTCACGGTATCACTCGTGCACGAGGCTTTACCCAAGATGATGCGCACCTATACGTTGCACGGGAGAGCATTAGAACTGAGCTAACTAACGTCCTGAATTTCGTACTTGATCTACTTCGTGATTATGGGTTGACGGATTTTTACTTAGAGCTTTCAACAAAGGAAGAGGGAAATCCTAAATTTGTTGGATCTAATGAGATCTGGGAGGAAGCGACTTCAACTCTTGAATCTGTAGCCAAAGAGTCTGGACTGGAACTTGTTCCAGACCCAGGTGGTGCAGCGTTCTATGGACCAAAGATTTCTGTCCAAGCTAAAGATGCAATCGGTAGAACCTGGCAAATGTCAACAATTCAACTCGATTTCAATCTTCCAGAGCGTTTTGACCTTGAATACACAGCACCGGATGGGTCGAAACAACGCCCTGTAATGATTCACAGAGCATTGTTCGGTTCGATCGAAAGATTCTTTGGTGTCCTAACCGAACACTACGCGGGACATTTCCCTCCTTGGTTAGCTCCGCTTCAAGTAGTCGGTATCCCAATTGCTGATGAGTTCTCTGACTATCTTCATCAAATAGCTGCCGAACTTCGAACTAGTGGAGTTCGAGTGCAGGTCGATGACAGCGATGAAAGAATGCAGAAGAAGATTCGTAATCACACTCTGCAGAGAGTTCCTTACCAGCTAATAGCTGGAGCAGAAGATATGGCTAACAACGCAGTTTCCTTTAGATTCCGTGATGGCTCTCAAATCAATGGCGTTCCTAAAGAAGAAGCGATTACCCGAATCTTGAAGGATATTGCAGATCGAGTTCAGGTCTAGTGAACGAGCGTCATCAAAACACTGAACTGGAAGAAGCGGCTGCGTTGCAGGGTGTTCCCGACAGTTTTCAACGACTATGGACACCACATCGACTAATCTACATTCAAACTGGCACCCAGCCTAAAGATGACGAATGCCCTTTCTGTATTGCTCCAACTCTCGCTGATGAACAGGCTCTAATCGTTCACAGGGGTGAAACCTGTTTTGTTCTTCTGAACCTCTACCCATACAACTCAGGTCACCTTCTAGTTGTCCCATATAGACACATTCCTAACTACACCGATGCAAATGCAAGTGAAGTTGCTGAATACGGAGAGCTCACCCAAAAGGCAATGCGAGTACTCAAGAGCTCAGCGGGAGCTCAGGGCTTCAACATTGGTATGAACCAGGGTGAAGTTGCAGGTGCTGGTATTGCAGCGCACCTTCACCAACATGTTGTTCCAAGATGGCGTAACGACAGCAATTTCTTTCCTATCAT
>CAIXVE010000054.1 GCA_903922825.1 uncultured Micrococcales bacterium
GAGTACCGCGGAGGTTCTTACAAAGGACTACAGAGACTCAGCAAATAGTCCTTGTTGACTTATCCACATTCTCATTTAGTCTTACATGTAAGACAAGTAAGACAGGAGACAATAATGGCCATGGTAACTATCAGGCTTCCGCAAGAACTGCGCGATCGCATTGACAAACTCTCTGAAAGAAGTGGCCGGACCAAGTCATACTTCATTCGCCAACTTGTTGAGCGCGGCGTAGCTGACCTTGAGGAAGAAATTAAAGAACTTGAGGAAATACGTGCAGCTATTAGAGCAGGTCGAAGAGACTTCAAAACATATTCTTTGGATGAGGTCCTAGCTGATGTTGGACTCACAAGAATGGACATTGGAATGGGACCCGATAGCGCGAAAGCAGCAACGAAAGCTAGAAAAGTCAGTAGTGCAAAGAATCCTAAAAAAGCTAGCGTGGCTAAGGCAAAGCCCGAATCCAAGGGAACTGCTAAAAGAATTAAGTGATGACTACGAGGGTTGTCATAGACTACGGGTTCAGGAATATCGAGTCATACTAGAAATTCAAGAGGGGCACCGCACTCTTCTGATTCTTGAAGTGGGCCATCGGAAAGATATTTACGATGGCTAATCACTCAGGTAAAACAACAAAAGTTTCTAATGTTCTATCTGCAGCAAAGGCTATTCTCACGCCACTATCTCTAGCTTCAAATAGTGCATCTAGTGCTTCTTGAGTGATTCTTTCACCTGGAGATAACACAGGAACACCCGGTGGGTAAGGGCAGATCATTTCTGCTGAAACCCGCCCAACTGCATCTTGAGCTCTAACCACTTCTTGTTTAGCGAAGAATGCTTCTCTGGGGGAAACAACAACTTCAGGAACAATGCTGAAGGCTGCTGCTGTTGCGATGTTTCTTGGTTCTCCCCTGTGTCTATTGACAGATTCAATGATTCTGTTGATTAGATCTTCAATCAGTTCTGGGGTGTCGGCAAAGGTAATCATTGGGATGATTAGGTCTCTGTTGGCCATCTCAACATCAATGTTGGCTTTTAGTAGATCTTGTTCAACTAGGTTGCCATCTGCTCCTGTCTTAGGGAGCAAGATAACCAGCTTTAGTGGGTCGATGTATTCACCATCGATTACATCGATGCCAGCGGCAACTAGCGTTGCTCTTCCTTTCTCGGTGGCATCGATGATTGGGTCAATGAGTTCATAACCGTGCTTTTGCAGTAATGCACGGGAAGCATCGATAGATGCAAGAATTCTTCCACTCATAGAAGTGGTTTGGGTTGAATCGAAGGCTTTGTTGAATCTCTTTAGATCAACTAAACCTTCTCTAACTAAAACAAAGCTGGCTTGTGACCAGGCTGGAAGAGTTTTGTGTGCTGAGGTAACAACAATGTCAGCGCCTTCAGCTAGCGGGTGTTCTGGTAGTTCAGGGTGGAAACCATAGTGAGCAGCCCAAGCAGCATCAACAACCAGTGGAATACCTGCATCGTGACAAACCTTGGCAAGGCGTGGGATGTTAGACATAGTTCCAACATATGAAGGTTCACCAATTAGAACGGCTTTAGCATCAGGGTTGGCGTCAATGACTTCTTTTAGTCTGGTTGAAGGTAAATATTCTGGAAGACCAGTAGTTGGGTTGATTTCAGGTCTAACCCAAACTGGAATGACACCTGCATAAACCATTCCAACTAAAACTGATTTGTGTAGTGTTCTGTAAAGTCGTTTACCGAGACTGAATCAAACAGGATTGTAAAATTATACAAAGAAAAATAC